>DLAC01000040.1 GCA_002493865.1 Caryophanales bacterium UBA7057 | reverse complement strand
ATTTAAATATTCTTTTTCAATTGGACTAAGTTCCTTTATTTGATATTTTTTATACTCTAGTTTTGCTTTTTCAATTGCTTTCTTATGACTAATACTACCAGCATTATTTAAAACATTTGCATCTAAAGAATTAAGTATTTTATCTAATTGATTAATATAATCTTTCATTTTCATTGGTTTATGCTTCATTGCTTGAAACTCAGCAAAATCAAAATAGCCTGAAACTAAGTTATTAAGCATCAAAAGTTCATCTTCGGTTAGATAATTTTTCGCAATTTCTATATCATTAATACTTGGTAATTCTCCTTTAAAATTAGTAAGTCCCATGAAAGGTTTATTTGAGTCAGCACGATTATAAATTACCTCTGCTGCAGTACTTCCGTGTGTAGCATAATGAAATTTGTTTTGAACAATCTTAAAGAATTTGAACGTTTCTTCTGCCTTAGGATTATAATCAATAGCTGTTGCATATAAATCAAGGACTTGTCTATACAAGACTTTTTCACTCGATCTTATATCTTTAATACGGTTTAAAAGTTCATAAAAATATTTACCGCCACCGAGATTTTTAAGACGTTCATCATCCATAGTATACCCTTTAATAATATATTCCTTAATTCTTGCAGTTGCCCATTTTCTAAATCTTACTCCTTCTAAAGATTTAACTCTATAACCAACACTAATTACTACATCTAAATTGTAATAGTCTATGTTTCTTTCAACTTCTCTAGTTCCTTCTTGTTGAACTGTTGCAAAATTTGCAATAGTTAAACTATTCTTTTCCAATTCACCATCTTCAAATACATTCTTTATATGCCTAGAAATTACTGACTTATCCCTTCCAAATAATCTTGTCATTTGTTCTAACGATAGCCAAACTGTTTCTCCTTGTAAATTAACATCTAATTTTATATTTCCATTTGCTGATTCATAAATAACTAATTCTGTTTTTTCTTTTCTGGCTAATTCATTTTCCATTTTATTTTAAAACCTCCCTATATTCTTATATTGTTATTTGTTTAGTTACATAAATTATTTTACTTTTGCAAAATAAACTTCCAAGTATATTTTTTACTTTCTTTACTAGTAGTTACATCTTCATTTAAAGCAACTATATCCCACTCTTTGTTAATATATTAAATTGCTCTTGATTAAATAATCTTTTAGGTTGTTCCTTTAACAGTTTCTTTCCCTTTATTTATCTTCTACTTAACACACATACACATTCAACGTGATACGTATTTGGAAACATATCGACTAAGTGTACTTTTACGATTGTGTAATCTTCTAACAATTCTTTCAAATCCCTCGCTAAAGTCGCTGGATCACAAGAGATATAAACAATACTTTGAGGGGCAATTTTTAAAATCGTCTCTCTCGTTTTCGAATCTAGTCCACTCCTTGGGGGATCTAGAATGATAGAATCAATATTTTGAAATTTAGAAATATGATTTTCTACCTTTCCCTCTAAAAAAGTAACATTGGGTAATTGATTGATTTTTTGATTCTGATTAGCAGCGATAATAGAATCATGTACTACTTCTACTCCAATCAACTCTTTTACATAGGAAGATACTAACATACCAATCGTCCCTGTCCCACAATATAAGTCTAAAACTGTTTGATAATTCTTATCTTGATAATAATCCATGACTACCTGATATAATTTCTTCATCATTTCATAATTTACTTGGAAAAATGCATTGGGATAAATTCGAAATTTAAAACCGAAGATGTCTTCTGTAATATATTCTTCTCCATATACGAGTTTCTGATTAAAATAAACCGATTTTAATGAGAATTGATCTAAATACGAAAGAAACATTTTCAAATTTAAGTCCCCATTTAGTATCAACATATATTCATTAGAAGAAGTTTTACGAATGGTTAAGTCTTCGATTCTTGCATCTGAATTTTTCTTTAAATATTCTTTAATTTTATGATAAATCTGATTTAGTCCTTCCTCTACTAAAAGGCAATTCTCAACTTCTACTAAGTCATTACTTTTTTCTTGATAAAGTCCAAGCATTTGATTTTTTCCATGAAAAATAACTTTATTTCGATATGCAAACTGCTTCCCAGAAAAAATCTGTTCTATTTCTAAATCCCGAACTCCCGCAAATTTCTGAAACAATTCTACGACCTTTTCTTTCTTGAACTCTAACTGTTTGAAATAAGCCAGATGCATTACTTGGCATCCTCCACAAACTTCATAGTAAGGGCAAGGAACTGAGACTCTATCAACAGTAGGAGTAATGATTTTTATCGCTTTCGCATTTAAAAATTTCTTCTTTAATTTTGTAATTTCTATTTTTACGGTTTCTTTTGGTAATGCATTTTTTACAAAAATATATTGATTTTCTACTTTCGCTAGCCCATTTCCAAAATGATCTAGCTTCTCAATGAATACATCTAATGTATCATTTTCTTTGAACTTCATCATATTACCACACTCAATTTCATTATACAGGAAAAAAAGAATAAAACTGATATTTTTTTATTCTTTTTTACTATTTTCTACTAATTTTTAGTTCATTCGATAATTCTTTTCTTTTGCGGACTCTAAATAGGATTCTAAATTTGAATAGCCTCTACTTTCCTGTTCTAATAATCGTAAGGAATTCTTTTCTTCGAACCGACTACAGAATTCTTTTTGTGTCATAGATTCATATTCTACATCTGCAAAATATTGTTCTATCATGGTAAAAATGAGATAACTGAGTTCCATTTGATTCCATTCCTCTATTGTTTCACTTGAAGCGTCACTAATTTCATAAAAACTATCATCAAAAAGATACATTCCCATTTCTAAATTTTTAGTAACCCCAATTTTCATATTCCAAATTGCCCAATCATTTACTACCACTTTATACTTTGTAAAAGTAGGAATTGTTTCTTGTATTTTATGAAGTCCATTTAAAACATTTTCTAAAGGTTCTTGATAGAGAATCTCTTTTGTCTTTCCTCTGGGTTCATAAATAAAAGGCGCTACACAACCAATATAGTCTCCACCAGAATCAAATACAGGGTATTCACTCACAATCACAGGAATCACCTGTTCATGAATCTCTCCTAATACCTTTAATTCTCCAAGAGTTGGATAAAACTTTTCATCGCACGGTTTCTCATAATACAATTTGACTGCCCAATCGACATCCTCATTTTTTAAATGATAACAAATTCCAGAAGAATTTCCTTTTTCCCCATTTCCTAATGGAAGCTCATACATTTTATGATTAATCCAAATATTTTTCAATGTAGGATTTTCCTTATCTCATATATAGTTTCTTAGACGTTGTTTCATAATAATCATCTAAATATTCTTGAAATGTGGCATATGGAAGCATTTCTTTTTCTAATTGGGGAATCATTTCATAGAAAAGTCTAGAGTTCATCAGTTGCCCCATAAACTCATTTAAATATTCTTCTACAAACTCTTCATCCTCTAGGGGTCCGCCACTTTCCACTAAATGATTTTTTACAATCGAACGAATGAGTCGATAAAACTCTTCCTGGTTATGAAACTCTGTATCAGAAGAACCTACCATATCATAACTATCATCGATTAAATACATTCCTTGTGGCAAATGAGTTCCTCTACCAATTAAAATATTATGAACCCCAAAGTTAAATAAAGAGATATAACGTTGATTAAAAATAGGGAGTGCTCCCTGAATCATCTCTAAATTTTCTAGTACAAAATCCTTTTCCATCGTATAAAGCAGATTTTTGGATTTTCCCTTCTCAGTTTCTTGAATAAAAGAAGAGGCACTTCCTATATATTCCCCTTGAACATTAAAAACCGGATACTTACTAATTAAAACAGGGTGAACCTGAGATTCAATTTTTTGAAAAACTTCAATTTCTTGTTCAGAAATATGATCGATACGAGGATAAAAGATTTTTACTGCTAAATCTTCTTCTTTAGTTTTTAGACGACAACAAATACCACTTGTTTTCCCCTGGACTCCCTTTTTTAAATTTAACGTATAAGTTTGTTCATTGATTACTACATTTTTAACCATAAAACAACCACCTTTAAATTGTTCCATATTATACACCTTTTTTTTTAAAATTTCAATAAAAATTAGAATTTTCTCTTTCTTTTTTCTCATACTAAAATTGAGAAAAAGAAGGGATTTTATGATTGAAAAGATTCAAAGAGATACAAACAATGCAGGAGATATTATATATAAAGAAATAAAAATTTATAATCAAACCATTACACTTATCTATTCCGAAGTACTAGCAAGTGGAAATGATATTAGTAATATTATTTTAAAAAACATTTCTAAAATTATCGATGAAAGGCTTACACTTCCAGATGATATTTTTTTATTTTTCTATAACTCAATTCCTAGCCACAATGTCACGAAAATCAAAGATTATCAGGATCTTTTGAATAAACTTTGGAACGGCTATACAGTTTTTTTACTAGATGATGAACATTACTTTGGAATTGAAACACGTGCAACCTTAGACCGAGGAATTACAAGTAGTGAAGGAGAAATTTCTGTTCGTGGTCCAAAGGACTCTTTTACAGAAAATTTTAATAAGAATTTGGGACTGGTTCGTAAACGAATCAAAAGTGAAAATTTATGGGTGGACTCTGTAGAAATTGGAAAACAATCGAAAACAAAAGTTGGAATTCTTTACATGCAAAATATTGTGGAAGATCACCTAGTAAAGGAAATAAAGAAAAAGTTACAATCGATTAACATTGATGGCATCTTAGATTGTGGCTATTTAAAAGATTATCTTCATGAAGAATCGACCATTTTCCCAACCATGATTACGACAGAGAAACCAGATCTAGCAGCGATGGCTCTTTTAGAAGGAAAGTTAGTCATTTTATGCGATAACAGTCCTTATTCCTTAATTCTACCTTGCTTTTTTGTTGATTTATTTCATACACCCGATGACTATTACCAGAAGCCAATCAATATCTCTTTTATCCGAATCATCAGACTCATTGCTTTTTTCATTTCTATTTTAATCCCCGCCTACTATATTGCCATTACTACCCATAATCACGATGCAATTACGACAGACTTACTATTAAATTTCTTATCGCAAAGATTAACTGTACCCTTCCCCGCCTTAGTTGAAGCCCTGTTGATGACTGTATCATTTGAAATTCTAAGAGAAAGTGATATGAGAATGGCTTCTACTATGGGAACTGCCGTATCTATCTTGGGTGGTTTGGTTTTAGGAGATGCCGCAGTGAGTGCAGGAATTATTTCCCCTATTATGATTATTGTTATTGCCATTTCTGCCATTTCTGGACTCGTTTTCACATCGATCGAACTTTCTTCTGCCATTCGCTACTTCCGTATTCTACTAATGATTCTTTCTTCTATCTTTGGAATTTACGGTATCTTTCTTGGATCTTTGTTTTTAATTATTAAACTTTCTAGTATGCATTCGTTCCATAAACCATATCTCGCACCATTTTCCCCACTCCTTGTAAAAGAACAAGAAGATGCTTTTGTACGTCTAAATAATGTGAATCAAACGAAATTTCGGAATCCACTGTTAACGAAAAAAAATAGAGTACGTGGGAGGAAACAAAAATGAAAAAATTAAAGTATTTGATATTTCTATTTCCTTTTTTTATATTTACAGGTTGTACCTCTTATACAGAATTAAATGAATTAGGAATTGTCAGTTTACTTGGAATTGACTATCAAAATCAAAAATATCACCTTTATATCAATATTGTAGAAGGAAATCAAGAGGATGGTACTTTAGAAAAAGAGTCCATTTTTTATGAAACGGAAGCAAAAACCCTAGATCAAGCATTTCAAAAATTGTATGCAAAAAGTAATAAGAAAATTTATCTTTCTCATATGGATTGTCTATTATTAACAGAAAATGCAATGAATACTCACCTAAGAGATATTATTATTTATTTACTAAATCAACGTGATACTAGAAATAATTTTGAACTCGTACAAACTCAATCCGATATGAAAGATATTTTTAAAGGTAAAATGGAATCTAAGGATTTAATGGACTTAATCAAAACCAATGAACAATATATGGGAACGACGAAATCAATTACCTTTGAAGAGTTTTTAGAAGAAATTCTAATCGATCAAAATACATATTTGCCACTGATTTCTTACCAAGATGAATTTGAGGTAGAGGGCATTTCTTTGATTCAAAATTTTAAGGTTTTAGATTATGTATCTAAAGAAGATACTATATTAATAAATCTATTAAAGAATCAAATTCATCAAGCGATTTATCAAGATACAACGATTTATAAAAACCAGACAAATTTAACATATAAAAAAAATCAAGTGACTTTCCATATTCAAATGGAAGTAAATAAAAAAAATCAACATTTACAAAAAGAATTAGAAGAGCAATTGAAAGGATTAATCAATAAATATCAAGAAAAAGAATATGACATTTTAAAATTATCCTATCAAATGAAACAAAATCATTTATTTTCTTTTCAAAACCGCTCTATCTTACCTGAAAATATCCAACTAAAATTTGAAATTCAAATGAAAACAGTAGACAATTATCTAGAAAAGGAGTTACCAATATGAAAAAAAATAAAATTACACAATTTCAGTACTTTACAACTTTCTTTTTTCTATTAAATGCTTTTATTCCTATGATTGGCTTTCATACGATGACTATGATTAGTAAACAGGATGCATTATTTTCTATTCTTTTAGGTTGTGGGATGATGTTTTTATTTTCATTACTGATGAAGAATATTTTAAATTACTTACCAGAAAAAAACTTATTTGAAAAAATGAAATCTCTCTATCCTAAGAGTTATCTTCTTTTCTTTTTTCTTCTAATTTTATGTTTCTTTTCTATTTTGTTTTTAATTACGCAAGAATTTTCTTCTTTTGTAAGGTTTTATTTACTCCCTCAATTCCATGAATTTTGGATTTTACTTCCTCTATTTCTCTTACTGTTCTATTTTCTTAAAAAATCGAGTGAATCTTTATTTCATACAACGGAAATCTGTTTTTATCTTTATATTTTATTCTTTATCATTTCTCTATTTGGAATTCTACCACAATGTAACTTTTTAAAAATCAAGCCACTTCTTTCTTCTAGTCTTATGGATATATTAAAGGGGGCTCTTATCTTTTTTTGCTCTTTGCCTCTTCCTTTTTTCATCCTTTTATACTTTCCCAAAAAAGGTCTTCAAGAAAAAAAGAAAAGTACGAAAACTTGGATACAGGCGATTCTTTCAAATGGAATCTTTCTATTTATTACCCTATTCTTAATTCTAAGTTCTCTTGGAATTTATCTTGCAAATCTTTACAAAAATCCTTTGATGGTGACTTATCAAAAAATTTCTTTTTTAAATATTTTAGAACGTGTCGAATCTACCCTATCTTTTTCTTATATTTTACTTTATTTTTTTCCAATGGTATTTTTAATTTATCTTCTAAAAAAACTCATTCTTTTGATTGCCCCCCAAAAAGGAAAAAAAGAGAATTTAATACTCTCTTTAATTCTTCTAACAGTTCTATTTGGAAATCAATGGATTTCTTTTCGACAAGACTTTTATATTCTCGCCAATTGCTTTCTATTTTGTTTTCTTTTATTGATATCCATTCATATTCGTTTAAAGCGTGAATAATTATTCTACATTTGTCATATTTCCTTGTGTAGTATCTAGAGACGTTTCTTCTTTCTCCTGTCCTTCTTCTGACTCCAAAGGAGTATCTACAACTGGGGGTAACACATCGCAAGCATAACCAACTTTTTCCAGTTCTCTTCGAATCAGTCTTACATTTTGTTTTGGATAATAAGGAGAACTAAAGGTAATTTCCTCTTCTCCAACAGTTACCTTTTTCTCTTTAAAAATATTCAAGTCAAACTTCTCTATGACTTCGATACTATTTTCAGTCGAAGTACAACCATAGTTAAATCCAGAAATAGTCAAATAAGATTTTGGAATATCATCACAAGTTAATTTTTCTTTCTGATAAAGTGCCGCCTGATCCTCCAATGCCAAATCATAAGTCTTCTTATTGGTATCAGAATAAATTTGCAATCCACCATCTTCATAGGCTAAAGTTAATGTAATATCTTCTTGATAAGAGTTTTCATGAACTTCTGTCTTTGTACATACTAATTTTTCTAATTTACTGTCATCAATTGGTTCTGTTTCCTTTTTATTTGATTGTAAATCCATCGTAGGAATTGGTGTAGCAATAGGTAGATTTCCCCCATCAGAGTCATCTGCAAATACGATTCTAAATACAGGAGGTAATACGACCAGTAATGTAAATATGGTAAGTCCACTGATACAAAACATCCATTCTTTTACACTGAGTGGACTTTTTTGTTTAATTTTTGTCTTTGGTTTTACTGCTTTCTTTTTCATAGTTTCCCCTCAATTCTATTCTACTAGAATTTTATCACATTTTATAATTCTTGGAAAGTATTTATAAATTTTATCGAATAATAAGCCCAAAAAGTGAGATTAAATCCATCGCTTGTTCCCTAGAAATAATCATTCCTTTTAAATTTCTAGGATCGGTTCTTAGTCCTTCTAGATTACAACTAGAAACATCTTCCCCTACCATACTTGTTTCGATTAATTCTAAATTGGAAAAATCACAATGATTCCATTCTGTTTGAGAAATTTGATTCGAATGAAACCTTGCTTCCCGCGCCTGACAATCTGTAAACTCGCAAGTTTTCGTTTTACAATCCGAAAAATTACTATAATCTAAATTACAATCTTGAAACAAACAATCATAAAAATTTGTTTTAAAAAAATTCACTCCTACAAACTTACAATCATAAAATTCTGCCCGATAAAAAGCTTGATTCTCAAAATTACAATTTGAAAAATCACAATTACAGAAAACAGCATCCATAATCCCAATCTCTTTTAAATTGACATCTTCAAAAGAAACATTTTTAAAAAGGCATTCATTCCATTCTGACACGCAAAAAGAAAAATCAGAATAATTTTCTTTTTCAAAACTCCTTTGATATAATTCCTCTTCTTCGACCATATCTTCAAATTTAGAAGGAAAGGTTTCTTTGATTTTAGGCTTTACTCTTTTTTTCATATAACTCTCCTATTACAAATAGTATATCAGAAATATGAGAAAATCAAAAAAAGAAAAGCTATTTTAGATATAGCTCTTCTCCTTCTTTTAAGGAAATTAAATATTTTCCTGTTTTTGGACATGTAAAAATGAGTCGTGGAACTGTTTTTTCTTCTGGATTTTCTTTCAGTTCTTCTTTAGGATATAAATTCTCCCAACCTTCTTGATAGGCAACATAAAAGTCTTCAATTTTATACCAAATGTAGTTGTCCTTTTCTACTACTTCTTGGTAGTCATAAATTCCAAAATTGACATAACCTAATTTTTCTCCATTCAAAGATGGCATTTTTCTTGCATTTAGATTACTAACTAGAACCTCTAATTGGTTTTTGGAACTATCTCTAGGAACTGGGATTCCGATATGATCATTTGGTAAATCTACCCAAGGAAGATATCCGCCCCATAATTCCTCTGTGAAACTACGGTCGATATAAAAGACCTCTTCTGGTTTCTTCGTATCACCTTGAATGACCCAACTACCATTCGTGTTTTGAATCCAGGTATTACTAGATCCTCTCCCACAAACAATATGAATATGATTCGCACTCGCTCCATCCTGTCCTTCATGACAAATGACTTCTCCTCTTTTGTACTTTCTACCAACCGTTACCTCTTTTAAATCGGCATCTTCAGAATGTGTGAGTGTCATAAAAGCAATGTCTTCAAATGTAGGAGTGACCACCTTAGAGGTAGATACTAACCATACTGTATTGGTGGCAGAATTATAGGTTCCTTTCACTGCTGTTACAATCATTTCATCGCAAGGACAGTAAATTGCTTCAACTCCTTCATTTTCTCCTGCATCATCAATTGGATAATCCGAATAATTGGGGGTCGGATCCCAGTGTCTTCTGTGAGAAGTATCTCCATAATAGCTTTGCGTAATTCTCATATGTTTTAAAGGGTATGTCATATAATTTTTAATCACGAGGAATCACCCCAATCATATCACTAGTTTCTGTTCCCATTGTTGATTCGTTACTCTTTTGACTGGAATCCTCCGTTTTTTTCTTAGTACCCTCTCTCAGTTCCGTATACGTTGTTAGCTTTCCTTCTAGGTTCCGATAAATCGTATCCGCTCCAATAAAACTAAAGAATCCAACCCATAGACTTTGAATATTACTAAGAGAAGTAAAAGTCTTTGAAAATAGAAACCCTAATACCATATTGACAAGAAAACTATAGCTAGTTACCCACTTCTTTTTTTTACAAAACTTCTTTGTTTTTTGTATAAATGCTACTGTCACTGTACTACAAGCAATAGCTACAATTAATAACTCCTGTAACATGTCCCAATTTAATGTCATTTTTCATCACCCAATATAATTTATGTAAAAGATATAAAAAGAACTGTTTCTTTAACTAGGGACAACCTCTTAAAACAAAGAATATGGCACTAAAACTTGAAACTTTCCAGAACTATAAGGCGCAACTTGATAAGGAGAGAAAAAGAATAAATATCCTTCCTCTGTCATAGCAAACATGTTAAAATTGTCTATTTTAGGAAGCGTTCCTTCCATCATCATATCGTAACTGACTATTTTTTGATTCTTAGAAAGTTGTTCTCGAACACTCTTAGATACAATTTCCAAAAACTTAGGATTTTCTTTCACCAAATCTTCAATGGTCACAATCTGATTTGTCTCTGTATCATAAGAAATCGTATCATAGAAGGAAATCGGATGTGCACCTCCGGTATCTTGAAAAATCGTAAATACATAAGAAATATAGGAGTCCTTTTGAAACTCCCGATATAAAATATCTAGCGTATAGCTTTGATTGAATTGAACTCCTGAAGATGCAATTTCCTTTTTAAAATTCTCAATATGAGACTTGATTCTAGCATCAATTGCTTGATTGAAAGTTGGATAATTCGTAACTGGATAATAAACTCTTAATTGATACGGATGCGTTTCTTCCACCATCTTTTTTTCAGATGCTGCATTTTGAAAATGAATCACCTCTGTGACTCTATGATTTTCCTTATTTCTTAAAAAATAGTATTGAACAGATAAACTAATATTAAATAAAATTAAAGCAAATAGTAAAAGGAAGAAGCGATGCTCCTTTAAATTATTTTTCATAGAATTCACCAATACATTTTATGAAAGAAAAAAAAGCTTATGTATAAAGCTTTTTAAAATAGTATCTTTTTAAATATTTTCTTCCCTGATTGCCTCCATAATATTTTCATGCTTGATTTTTCTAGTTGCATACATGGTGGTTAATAAGATAATGAAGAATACAGCAAATATGACACCAATGATACTAGAAACTGGCCACATTATTTCTCCTGCATCGGAAATTCCCTCCATCACATGATTGATAATGACGATGAGTACTGCACTTACTGGTAGAGAATATAAAAGGGATTTCATTCCAAAGAAGAAACATTCAAATAATAGCATTCGATTAAATCCACCAGTAGTGAGGCCAATACTTCTTAAGATTGCAAATTCTCTTCTTCTTAAATGAATGCTTGTATAAAGCGTATTAAATACACTCGTAATACCAATTAAAGATATCAAACTAATAAATCCATAGACCAATAGTTTGGCAACAAAAATCATATTTCTTGTATATCGAACATTTTCCCGAATATCATAATAGGCATTTTCTTTGATTTTTCCGTTTTCTACGAATGTATCAATTCTATCTTGAAGTGCCTGATTCTTTTCATCTAGATCGAAGAAAATACTTTTTGTAATTCCATCATTAAATTCTGATAAATCACCAAAATATCCTTCAGGAATTAAAATGACAATCTCAATATTTTCTTTAAACTCTTCAATTCCAAAGAAATCATGATTTAATAAAGCATATTCTTTGATTTCTTGTTCACAAGCATATTCAGTAGTGGATTCTCCTGTTTCATTAGATATAAATCTACTTTCACAAAGTTTCAAAGGAATACTTTTGTTATTTTCAAATTTTTTTATAGAATAGGACTTTCTACTATTTTTTTGATATTCCATTCTATTAAAATTATTATAAATTGATGGGATATTCTTTGTTACTTTGGTATCCTTTTTATAAATCTCGAAATCGGCTTTTGGTACTTCTATCAAATTTATATCATATCTTGTATCATTTTCATCATAAAGTTTTCTATACTCTTCTGTAAAAATTTCTTTTAAGTTAGAAGAGGTAGTTAAACTATACTGAGTGCCATAAAAAGATTGTCGCACAGATTTTTCCTTTCGTAATTCTGAAATTTCCTGATTTGTAAGAGATGTATCTCCAAGATTTAAAACAGAATCATACCCTGGATTAGAAACAAAAGTGTGAATTCCATTGAAGGCTAATTGCATATAACTACTAAACGATAAGAATAAAACAATACTAATAAATAAAGAAATAATTGTAATACGATACTTTTTCTTATTTCTCTTCATATTTTTATAGGCAATAACTCCCTCTTCTTTAAAAATATGGGAAACGATGGAAGGTGTTTTTAATTTATGTGCGGGCATTTTAATATCGTCGTTTAAACGGATTGCTTCGATTGGACTAATTTTACTAGCTCTTCTCGCAGGAATAAAAGCAGATATTAAAATGGTAATAATCATAAATATAATTGGCACGATAATAAATATTGGATAAACACATAATCGAAGTGGGCCACCGTTCAATAAATCTGGAAGAAGATGATTGATAATCGCAAGAACGATTCCAATCCCTAAGAAAGCACCTAGGATTCCTAAAATGATTCCAATCACTCCAACAACAATGGCTTCAAATAAAACCGTTTTTCGAATTTGCTTTTTGGTTGCCCCAATCGATGAAAATAAACCAAAATGTTTTTTTCTTTCTAAAACACTAATAGCAAATGAGTTATAAATGACAATAACACATCCAACGGTCACTAAAGTTAATAAAATGGCCATGCTTTTTACCAAAGTCTGTATAATATTATCATATTTTGAAATTCCAGAGAGTCCAAGTAAAGAAGTATTGTATTTTACCTCTTCCACATTGAAGTCTGCCCATAATTTTTTTGTAATTTCATCAGTCTGTTTCATTTTATCAAAATGTAGATAAACATTATAATTTTGATCATTGGATACTTCTTTTAACGAAGTAATAACTGCTGTATCTGACCATGATACATAAGGATTACTTCCATAATATCCAACAATGATATAAGATTTTTCTTTACTTTTCATAAAAACTTGTTCATCACTAGAACATTCCCTACATATTTCCCTTGACTCTTCTTGATTAATCAGGAAAGTTCCCATCGATAACGTTAATTGATGATTTAACTGGAACTGTGAATCATTTTCATAGGCAACAGGCACCAAAACTTCATTCTCATTTTGAGGAAGACGTCCACGAACTAATGTAATCTCCTTAAAATAATTATCATCTGCTGCCTCTATTCTAACATAAGAATCAGAATTTTCTTCCTCAGAATCTTTGATTGTCGCATAACTAATAAACTCTGATAAAAACAAGTCTTTGACTCCTTGCTCCTTTTGAATGGAAGAAATATATTTGCCACTCACATCTTTTAACATAGAATGATAACTTCCTTGACTGATAATAGTTTCACGAACAGCATTATCTCTGAGTGTGGAAAATAATAATCCAATTCCTACCATTAAAGCAGTCGATAAAATGATTCCAATAATTGATACAATGGTCCTTTTTTTATTCAGTTTCAAATGACGAATGGTCAGTCTATTTAATATATTCATAATTAGCCCACCTTTTCATCTGAAACAATTTTTCCATCGTCAATAGTAATAATTCGGTCTGCGTTTAATGCTAAATTATAGTCATGTGTAATCATAATAATCGTCTGTTTATATTTTTGATTCGATAGTTTTAATAGTTCTACGACATCTTTACTTGCTTTCGAATCCAAATTTCCTGTTGGTTCATCTGCGAGTAGTAATGCAGGGCGATTCATCAAAGCCCGTCCAATCGATACCCTTTGTTGTTGTCCTCCTGATAACTCATTGGGTAAATGATTGATTCTTCTTTTTAAATTTAACATTTCGATTAACTCGTTTAAATACGTTTGATCTGGTTTTCTGCCATCTAATAAAATAGGAAGTGTAATATTTTCTTCAACATTTAGAATAGGAATTAAATTATAAAATTGATAAATTAATCCTACTTGACGTCTCCTAAAAATGGCTAAATTTGTCTCATTTAATTGATAGATGTTTTCCCCATCAATAATAATTTCTCCACTTGTTGGATGATCTACCCCTCCAAGAAGGTGTAAAAGTGTACTTTTACCACTTCCAGAAGAACCGACAATCGCTACGAATTCTCCTCGTTCTACAGAAAAAGAAACATGATCTAATGCTTTTACTAACGTATTCCCTTTTCCATAGGATTTACATAAATCTTTTACTTTTAAAATTTCCATAATATCCTCGCTTTCGTTATCCACTTTACCAAAGAAAAATGACTTTTCCGTGACTTTTTCCTTACAATTTTGTAATACTAGAAATTTCTCTTGTAAAATCGAATTTCAAATTTTGTTCCTTGTTTTAAAGAAATTGCCCGAATTTCTCCTTCCTGCATTGTAATAATTTTCTTTGCCATATGAAGTCCAATCCCAATACTTTCTTTATTTCCGCTTCCTTTATAAAAACGTTCAAAAATATGAGGAAGGTCCTCTTTAGAAATTCCAGAGCCCGTATCAGAAATTGTAATTTCATAGTAAATAGGCGTCTCTGTTACATTGATTTTAAGAGTTCCATTCTCTTCTGTATGTTCATGTGCGTTTTTCAAAACATTCAAAAGAGCTTCTCTTGTCCAATTTGGATCAACAAACAAAACAGGATCTTTCTGATAGTTAATTTCTAGAGTTTGTTTCTTTAACTCAATGGGAATTTTTAAAGGCTCTATCACACTTAAAATTAAATCATGACTCTGAATTGTTCTTCGTTTCAGTGTTTCTGTTCCACTATCTAATCTAGACATTTTTAAAAGAGAGGCTACCAACCATTCCATTCTTTCTAATTGTTCCCTGTTTTTTAGTAAAAACTCTCGTCTTACTTCTTCACTCATCGTGTTATCTTCTAAAAATAAATCATTCATCACATACATAGAAGTAAGAGGCGTTTTAATTTGATGGGAAATATCGGATAAAATCTCTTCTAAGTATTTTTTATCTTTTCTGCTTTGTTCTGTTTGCTCTTTTAACTTAATAGTCATTTGGTCGATATCACTTTTTAGGTTACTGATATCTCCCTCTTCATAATCACGAATTCCAATACTATAATCCCCATTTAAAATGCGGTTCATATCCAAGGAAAGTTTTTCGATTTGCTTACTTTCTTTATAAAGAATGAAAAAGAAGAAAAAGTCGCATCCAAAAATTGAAAATAGAACCAATAAAAAAGTAGAAGCAGTCATCTTTTCAAAAAACAGAAGAATTCCTAGAAAAGATAAGAAAATCACTTCGATTAAAATGAGACGTTGTACTTCCTTTCTTCTAATCATAAAAATCCCCCAATTGATAACCAAGACCTCTCACCGTTTTAATAATTTTGGGATGACTTGGATCATCTTCTATTTTTTCACGAATTCTTTTAATATAGACAGTCAGTGTATTATCATTGACATATTCTTCATTGACATCCCAAATATTGGCAAGGATTTTATCTCTAGTAAAAACTACTTTTGGATTTAGAAAAAAGGCTAGAATGATTTTATACTCTAATGCCGTCAACATGACATCTTTTCCATTTTTAAATACTTTGGCTTGCCTTGTATCTAAAGTAACTCCTCCATATTCAATTATAGATGAATCCCCTCTATTTTCACTTCTTCTCAAAACATTTCGAATTCTAGAAACGAGTTCTCTTGCCCTAAATGGCTTCGTGATATAATCATCTGCACCCATATCTAAACCCATCACAATCGATGTTTCTAGGTCATCCGCTGTTAAAAAAATAATTGGGACATTAGAAAATGAACGAATTTCTTTAAATAGAGAAAATCCGTTTTGATCAGGAAGATTGACATCTAAAAGACAAAGAACGATTTCTGTATCATTCTTTAAATATTCCAAAGCATGAGATGCAGTAGAAGACTCTAGTGTTAAAAAATCTTCTTGTTTTAAATAATAGTTTAATCCCATACGAATTGCTTCATCATCTTCAACAATTAATATTTTTTTCATAGGTATCACCAACTACATTATACAAAATTTATAGAAAAAAGAAATGACTATTTTGTAAGAATAGAAAAAAGCTTAAGACAAATTGCCTTAAGCTTGATTATGAATTACTTTCTAAACTCCAAATCGTAATCATGACATGGTTTTCGTATTCATTAATTTTATAGCATGTATACATAATTAGATTTTCTTTTTCATCAAATACACTCTTACCATTTAAATCTGTTAAGTCACTTCCCTGATTCATTCCTTCAAATTTCTGAATCAATTGATAAGTAGTAATGCTAGAATCATTTTTCTTGATATATGCCTTTTCACCAATCGATATATCTGCAATTTTGTGAAATCCTTGATGACTGTGATCGGCAATGATTTGATGACTGGCAACCGAGAAATAAGCAGCGCTATCCCTGTTATCCACAATTTTTTGTGCTTCTGTTCCAGTTTCTATCTCCGTCTGGTATAAGGCAACATTTAAATTAACAGAAGGTAAATAAAGTCTTCCAAAGGTTCCAAGAGTACGTGAATCATTACGAACATTCTCTAGTTCTCTATTGATTGGTGCTTCTATTATAGGTGTTGTTGTAGTAACAGTAGTGGAACTTTCTAATTTCTTGATTTCTGAAGATACCGTTTCCAATGTTTGGTTATTTACCTCTTGTTTTGAATCCTTGATTGCTTTTTCATTCATTTTTGAAATATTCTCAAGTTCTTCCTCTAGAGTTTCTTCACTCTTTGCGACTATAATTTCATGAATGGAATTAGAAACCTTCACTTCGCTCATAGTCTCATTCATAAATACTTCTCTTTTTAAAGTCTGTGTGCAAGTTCTATAGGTCTGAATGGAAAAGGCCATGAGAACAATCACAATCAATAATAAATTTTTCTTTTTCATCCAAATCCCCCCTATAAAACGAATATGGCTTTCGTTTTATAGGGCTATATTTTAACACAAAAGGCATAAAAAGTCAATTTTTTTATTGACAAGTCCGAGCTTAATATCACTCTGATGTAATAGTTAAGATAGTCCGAAACCATCACAACAAATAAATAAACAATTTAATTTTATAATCACTATACCATGACTTTTACTAATTTTTATAAATTATTTTTATAAAATGAAAAGACCTAAGGCTTCTAAAGTTTCCTAGGCACTTTTAAATATCTATAAATTACTTTGTATATACAATTTTTTTAGTTTTACCTATTTCTACAACATTTCCGCCATTTGATTTTGCAACTTGACCAATAATGTCAGCACTGACACCATAATTATTAGCAATACTTCTAACTCTCTCTGCTTCTTCAAGAGTTGGAACAATTATTTCCATACCAATACCCATATTAAATGTTTGATACATATATTGATCATCAATATTTCTTTCTTTTTGGATTAAATCAAATATAATAGGTGCTGTTGGTAAATTATCTTTTATATATGCTACATTTTCACCAAAGTTAATGGATTTAGTAAGACCGCCACCAGAACAATGAATAATACCATTTACTTTTATGCTTTCATTTTCTAAAACATCTTTTAAAATTGGCAAATAAGTTCTTGTAGGTGATAGTATAAGATCTGCTATATTTGAATCACCATATACTTTATTTTCTAAACGATATTTACCAGTAAATAGTTTTTCTTCATCTATTGTTCCATCCATAGTTTCTCTATATTTACGATAATATGGACTAAGTAATGAATTTATTGCAAGAGTTAATCCATTACTACGAATACCCGAATTATATCTATCCTCATAAGTTGCTATTCCATCAGATGCTAATCCAACAATATAGTTTCCAGATGCTATATTACTAGCATCTATCACTTTACTTTTTTCCATCATAGCTGTTGCTGTAACATCAATTCCAAGTGTTGTAGTATAACTACCAACATCTGCAGTTTCTCCACCAGCGTTATATAAATTAATTCCTAAATCGGCCATTTTTTGATAAAAATCTGAGTAACCAGCAATAATTTCAGCAATAGCCTCATCATTAACTCTATTAGCATTACGGGCAATATGATTTGAAATATAAATATCATTAGTAATACCAACACAAGCCATATCATCAGTATTCATAACCAAAGCATCTTGTGGACATCTTCTTAAATAATCTGTTCCCATACCTTCCATCATAGCAATGTATGCAACATTACTTTTTGTTCCAACGCCATCAGAATGAATAACTTGTACATATTTATCTTGAACTTCTCCTGGTAAAATACTTGAAACTGGAACTATTTGACAAAATGCCCCGGGATATAATCCTTTTGATAAATTTTTAGTTGCTTTATGAACTCCTTCTTTTTTTGAAGATACACCTAATTCAGCATAGGGATCTTTATTTAGTTTTTCTCCCATTTTAACCCTCCTCAAATTTAGTAAAATAATATCAAATAAAGATATAAGATTTACTTTACCTATTATAGCACATATATCCTACTTTTTACAAAAACTTATATTTTTTAGTAAATGCCATGTGATAGCATTTCATAAACATGATATAGAAATAATAATCGTAATACATATACCAAAAAGAACTACTTTCATTCTTTATTTTTGAAAGTAGTTTTTTACTTTACAATATCCTTGATCTAGAACACTTAGAAACTCACTTGGAATTTTTTGTCTAGTTAATAAAATCAAGTTCTCATCTAGTCCATAGAAAGCTTCTGCCATAGAACCTACAATGCAAGCGTTTGTATCAGTATCACCACCGTATGATATGATTTTTCTAATGGACTCCTCGTAACTACTAGATGAGAATAACGCATATAAACAATTAGAAAGAGTCTCACTACATGTTGTATTAAAATGAGAAAATTCTTGATAATTCACTGTTTTAGATAACTTTTGAATGATTTCTTCTTTAGATAGTCCTATCCTAGCATAATAAATAATGAGTGCCACAGTTTGAGCAGCATCTATTGCCTCTGAAGAATTATGAGAAGGAATTGTTGCGAGCATAGATTGCCTTAAAATATCCTCTTCATGATTGAATAAATATCCAATTGGGGAAATACGCATCATTGCCCCATTTCCCTTACTATTCCCTTGGCAATTTTTCTCATGCCATTCAATTAGTCGAGGAGAAAATGTAGTTTTAAAGTAAGGATGAAAATTAGGTTTATAATCCAAATATTCATGAATATACTTTCTGATATATTGCCCATAATCACCCTGATTTAATATGGCATCTAGAATTGCGATTGTTAAAATCGTATCATCACTATAAAAACTATTTTCTTCAATCAGTTGATTCATAGAAACTGGATGCACTTTTTGTATCTGATCAAATTCATAAATGGACCCAGCCAAATCTCCTATTATAGCTCCGTACATTCCCTTAAGCCCCCTAAAACATATAATCTAATACTTAAAAAATAGAATGCCACTAACTTTGATTAATGGTTCATTCCTCCAGATAGGATTCTAAATTTCTCATTATTTTCCCAAATATGCTTAAGTTCATCAAAATTTTGATTTGGATCTAGCATAAGTCGTGCTAACTCATCGAGTTCAAGATATTCATCATTCGTTAATTCATAATTACTATCTTTTAGATATTTTGGACTTTGACAAAAAAGAATCTCATGGTTCATTAAGGAATGAAAATCATAAAATAATTCACTGATGGCTGCCTTTATGCCAAATGTTTTGGGGTTAGAAAAACAATAGATGTCCTCTGCCTGATACTTCCCATTTCTAAGTCCTAAATAGGCATCAGCTGCAAAGATAAACTGATTACGTGGCATATCAACTAAGGGATAATCAATATGAAAATATTCTAAAGTCTCTGAATCATAACACATAGTAGGATCAACCAATATCCATTTGTTATCTATTTCATTGTAATACTCTACAATCCAGTGATCTCCTGCTCCATCTATTTCGCTAACAGCATGCGTAAATCCACACCTAGTTCTCGCAGGAATGTTTTTTGACTTTAATATTGCGATTAATAAAATGGAGGTTTCCCTACAACATACATGGATTTTATCCTCAATTTTTCTTTCTATCGTAAAACTAGAATTTCTTCTCAACAGTTCTGCCATCATTGCAATTGCAGTTGGAAACAAATCATTTTCGTAAATCAGACTTGTTTTAGGTATTTTTGTCATATCCCCATAAAAACTATTGGAATCATTTCTTTCCTCTTCATCTTTTAAATCGAAAGGATGAATGATTTGATGTCGAAGTAATGAACATAAAGTCTCTATATCACTAGACAAATTTTTAGCGAACGCTGTATAAAGACCCAAATCTGTAAATAAACTTGTATTTCTATAAAAATCAAGTACACTATTATTTTCCATACACCTACTCCTAATTCACTCAAAAAATCATAATCATCCTTTTACTTATAGCATTACCATTTGTAATACTAAATTAAAAGTGCACCTAACTCAGCATTGAATTAGGTGCTACACAAATTATTGGGTAACACTCAACACGCTAATATTGAATGTTCCTTTTTATTTTATGCAGTTTCCTTGACACATTCATAATATCATACAAACAACCTTTTGACAAGTCTTCTATCTAAAGTTCGAATGGTCTGAATAGATTCTTCTCTAGTGTCCGAAAGAGAAATATAATAACATTTATAATTATTTTTTCAATAACTTATAATAATCTAAAAATTCATATAAATAGGGAGACAACACTTTTAAATCTAATTTTGTATTTTCTATCATCCATAATAAAATATCTAAGCAATTATAAGAATCGTTCAGTTTAATTAATGTTATTTTATTAGGAGGAATAGTTACATTACTAAAAGTATGCATATTCCAATAGTCCATTTTCTTACTAATCATTTTATTTTGCCTTGCGTATACCATTTTTAATAGTTTTTTATTAAATCTTTGATTCTTTACCTCGTCGATATCTTTATATGAAAAGTGGATTCCTTCTTCTAAATCTAATATTAGAAAGCAACTATTATCTAATATTTCTTTCATAATTTTAAAAGATTTGATTTTAAAAGGTTTAAATTTAAATTCTAACCAAACTACTAAATTAACAATGATTGCTATAAAATGATGTATAATTGGTAGTCTCATTATAAAAGTACAGAAACGATAAAAAGGTATATCTGCTCTTTTACCTGGTAAATCGGTCATTCTTTTGGCGATTAACCACCTTATCCAAGAATCAAAAATAGAAAACACACCCTTTGTTCCAATGGCAAAAAATATTTTTTCAGTTATTTCTATGCCTGTTGCACTATCTCCAATTTTAGAAATTAGTCCATTTTTATCTATACTTTCAATATTGTTTTTATTCGTATAATGAAAAAATGAAAATTGAGTATCAATATCTTGTATATCTCTAATTGTAATATTTTTTACTTCCATAACGATTTACTCCCTATTAATTTTATAAATTGAAAGTATGTTCATTGATAATATCAATAAACAAGTGTGTTTTTAAATTGATACAATAAGTTTAATCTCTGTAAATATTTTACAACATTTTAAAACAAATTAAAACTCAAAACATAAAAGTTTGAGTTTAGTATCAATCTGGTGCGAGAAAGGAGATTTGAACTCCCACAGTTTTCACTACTAGCGCCTGAAGCTAGCGCGTCTACCAATTCCGCCATCCTCGCATAAAGAAATTTATATATTCCAGTTGCTTTATGCTCTTATTGATGTATATTTCTCAATATAAAACTTCCCCACTTATTATAACATAACTTTATTGATTTCCATATTATATTTTAAAAAGGAGTATTTAATAGCTCATGAAAAATACTATTCATATAAGAATTCACCACTTATTTTAATAATATCCCGCCGTTAACATTCAAATTTTCGCCATTAATATAATCTGCATCACTTGATAGTAAAAATAATATTGTATTTGCCACATCTTGTGGATCACATACTCTTCCGCTTGGATTAACTTTTGCATAAGCATCAAAGTCCTCTTTATTCATAATTGCTTCTGTTAGAGGTGTAATTGCAAGTGCTGGACTAATCGTATTTACTTTAATGTTAAATTTTGCAAGTTCTAAAGCAGCCACTTTCGTTAGCATAACTGTACCAGCCTCTGATATACATAAAGGAGAAGCATCTGCTAAAGGTCTTTCTGCATATCTAGAAGCAACATTTACTACTCTTGGCTGATTGGATTTACGCATCAATTCTACAGATTGTTGAATTAAGTAAAAGCGATGAATTAAGTTAGCATTCATTTCCTTTTTAAAGTCTTCTATAGAAAAGTTCTCAAAAGACCCTCCAATATCAATTGCTGCATTATTTACTAAATAATCCAATTTTCCAAACTTTTCTTTTATGATAGATACAATCTTTAGAATATCTTCTTCTTTACTAATATCTGCCTTGATACAATCTCCAACAGTTCCAAAATTAGATATTTCCACAGCGGCTTTCTTAGCTCTTTCATCATCATTCGCATAATTTAAAATAACTATTGCTCCATTTTTAGCAAGTTCCATAGCAGTAGCTTTTCCAAAACCAGAAGTACTCCCAGTAATAAAGGCTACCTTATTTTTAAAACAATCATATTTCATAAAACAATCCTCCTAAAATAATCCTATGTAAATTAAAAATAATAGTTTTACAGATGCGTTATTAATACATCACAATCAATTTATCTCTTATCAAGATTCTATCACAATTTTAAGCAAATGAAAACTCAAACCTTAACATCTAAAGATTTGAGTTTCTAAGAGACGTACAATAACCCTTAACTATTTTAAGGTAAATCCTCCATCAACAGCAAGAATTTGACCAGTTATATAAGATGCCTCATCTGACAATAGAAAACATATAGCATTAGCAATTTCTCCGGCAGTTCCCATTCTTTGAATAATAGAATAATCAGTAGTTGCTTTAGGATCCTCTCCTGTACTTGCAGTAAGGGGCGTATCAATAAGTCCTGGAGCTACAGCATTTACACGAATATTTTCACCAAAATATCTAGCGAATGATTTAGTAAGAGAAATTATCCCAGCCTTCGTGGCTGAATATATAGCATTATAAGGTTCTCCAATTATTCCATCTACGCTTGTTGTCGTAACTATCGAACCATTTTTTGAAGTATCTTTAATTAAATTACCAAAGATTTTTAAAGTATTAAAAGTTCCAATTAAATTAACATTAACGGTTTTATCAATGTTTTCTGGAGTTATATTATCAATATCACATGGTAGCGGGATAATTCCAGCATGTGCAACAACCATGTCTAATCTTCCAAACTTTTGTAATATAAAATCCTTTAAAGATTCCAAATCGTTAGAATTTGAAATATCAGCTTTAAAATAAAAAACTTCATTTCCCTTAAAATTTTCCCTTATAAAATTGTCGTCAATACCTTTATTATCATTTATAATAACAATATTATTTTCTGATAATTTCTTTGAAGTCGCAAGACCTATTCCTTGCGTGCTTCCAGTAATTAATACAATCTTTTTCATCTAATTCACCCTTCCAAAAATAAGATTATTATTTAAATTAACAATTTTTGATTATCACACTATGTGAGTAGTATATTGTTTGTTAATATACAAGTTTGCTTTCTAAATTGACATAAATTAATTTATTCCTAGAAATATTTTACCATAATTTTAAGTATATTAAAACTCGAAACAGAAAAGCTCGAGTTTGGTATCAATCTGGTATCCTCGACCGGAGTCGAACCGGTATTCCCACCTTAGGAGGGTGGCACTCTATCCATTGAGTTACGAGGACATAAAAACTCATAAGATATTATAACACATTTCTTATGAGAATCTATTTATATTTTATACAATTTTAAAATCATACTTCTATCTAAGATAATTCGTCAAGCAAACAAACATAAATGACATAGCTGCAGATAATTGATGCCTTGTTGCATAGCACTTTTCACAAATAGATACAACATCATCTACCAAATCCACTAACCAACTCTCCAAATATTTAGGAACTTTTGGCGCAACGGGAAACATGTGTGTTACAATAATGTCACTCTCTACATCAGATAATTCAAAGTACTTCTTCGCATTTTCTAAAGCATACTCAGGATGCTTCATCATTGTTTTTAATTTGGTTTTTTTCTCTTCTCCTTCATTTACCTCAAAAAAGAAGTCATGAAGTAATGCACCTCTGGCAATTTGTCGATAATCCAAAGTAAGTACTTTTCCAATTTTATATGAATAATAGGAAACCCTCAAAGAATGATCTAACCGATTATTCCCATGATGAATGATGGTTCCTAACTTTTTAAATTCGTTATGTTCTAAAATATCTTCGACTAGAGAAGTATAATCTGATTGATCTGTATAATTTTTCATATGTTCACCTCAATAAATATTTACTCCAATCTATACCATTATAACACAAAAATAAAAATGTCACTAAAAAAAGGAGAAATTTCTCCTTATCTATGTAAAGCGCTTTTTCAAGCGACTTACTATATATTATGGTGGAAATCTTAAAAAAGTTACATTTTTTCTAAATTTTATAAAAATACTACCATGTTCCTCACTTCAACATGCTTAGCTTTTACATTTAAAGAATAATTTTCCTTTTTTGTTAAATGCCTTTGATAAAATCTTTTCTCATCTCAAGATAGTTCTCTATACTCTTTTCTGCTTAATTCCTGTTTTTTAGTTTGTTACAAATGACAAATTAGAAAACAAGAACTCACTGATATTGTTTTTCCAATATCAGTGAATTACTTATTTGGATATCTCATTAAATAAAAGAGTTAACTGTTAATAATTCTACATACTCTATTAAGTAATGTTTCTAATATAAAGTTATCATTAATTAAGGTTATTGAAAATGTCTTATATCCTATTTT
>DLAC01000027.1 GCA_002493865.1 Caryophanales bacterium UBA7057 | reverse complement strand
ACACAGATTTATTTACAGACTCAAGAAATTAATCCCTGTATGTTTTTTCATGCTTCATTCTCAATATGAATCGAATCATCATAATCATAATGATTAAAACAAGGAAACTATCAAAGATGATGGCAATGATTGTCATTACCTGATTCTTTTTTGTTGGTTTTTCTTGATCCTGTTTCTTTGTTCCATTCTGAACTTCCTGTTTTGTTGAATCATCCGCGGAATCTGAATCTTTTTCATTTTCATTGATATTTGGAGTTTGTTCAGGCGACTTTTTCTTTTCTGATTCCTTTATATAGTAAACTTTTATAATATTTTCATTCACTTTTTCAGTGACTGTCAACGGATAATTTTCTACTCGATCTAAAACGTAACCCTCTCTTAATTTTTCTGTGTAAGAGTCGATGGTAGTACCGATGGGGCGGTAGAAAGTAAGTGTTTGCTTTGGATCCCTTACATTATCATAATAGTAGTGAATTTGATATTTTTTATTTCCTTTTGGTCGTGTATCGACTGGATTATTGATAGGCTCCTCATTTCCAACGGGAGTAGAATCGTTATTTCCGGGTGGCGTTGAAGTCGGATTTGGTGTTGAAATTGTATTTTCAGTTGGTGTAGGCATTGGCGTTTGCGTTGGAATCGGAGTTGAACTAGGAGTAGGGATTGGTTCAGGTGTCAATGTAGGCTCAGGTGTTTTGATTGGCTCTTCTGTAGGTGTGGGAGTTGGGGTAGATGTCGGACTAGAAGAAGGCGTTATTGTAGGTGTCGGTGTAGTGGTTGGCTTTATATTCTTTACCGTAATGTTTCCAATATAATTGGCACCTAATTCTTCGTTATAAATATTATGATTTGCAAACTGAATACAGTGATAATTGTGATCATCTGTGATACTACCATATTCTGAAATTCGTAAATATGCTTCATAAGTACCTTTCTCTACGGTGCTAGGAAGAGTAAGACTGAGCGTTTCTTCCGTAATTTTTTTAGAATCCCATGTAGTTGCATCTAAGTTCGTTTTTATTTCATAAACCTGTTCATCATTTTTTAAAACGATGGTTACTTGTTTTTCTCGAATTAAATTAGCAAAACCTACATTTTCAATTTCTAGTTTTAAACTGAGAGAGGATGTTTTGCTTTTGGAATTTGTCAAATCAGAACTTCGTAACACAAAGCGATATCCTAAGTGATTTTCTATATATTTATAAGCAGTTTCATTTTGATATACAGGATTTTCTCCCAAATAAGGAGTTGTTTTAAATCCTTCCATTACTTTGTCATTCCAATAAGGATTTAGATAAGTAGTATGTGTTAAAAAAGCTTCCTTTTCTATATATTCAATTGTATTAAGAGGAGTTCCAGATGCAAAGTTTGCAACCAATTCTCCACCATAAAAGGTGTGCTTTGCTTGATTGGAAAGCCATTTTACTTCTATATCTCGATTTGCAAATGTTCCTAAGTCAGTTTCAGATCCTAAATAACCATCATTAAAAATTCCAACATGGTAAAAGGGTGTTCCTTTTTCAGGAAGATCCGTATCCAATTTCCCACGATCCACTTGTCTAAAATAAGCATAATAACCGGGTGTTCTTACAGAAATTTTAATTTTTTCTTTAGTTACCTCTAACATTTTTGTAAGAGCAATGGAAACATTTTCATTGGTACAAATTTTACTACTATGCATTTCTCCCCAAGGACCAAAAAATCCTAGTTCAATATTTGCAATCACATCTGGGTATTCTAATAGAATAGGGCCAATTTGTTCAATGTGCCTTAAAATCATATCGAGAGATGGTTCCTTATTTGCATCACCATTAAAATTATCATAGGCAAAGCGAATAATGATAGATGAATTGTTATCTTTGGCATTTTTTATCGTTTGAAGTAGAGCATTTAAAGCATCTTTTGATAGTTCCAAATCCTCTTGATTGTTATTTTTACTAGAGAATGCACCGATTCCCACTCGTAAATGCACTAAGTTACTTTTAGAGTTTAGAGGTTGATTATTTTCTACTTTTAGGTTTAGACCAATCGGGTTATAAAACCCACGTTCTGGATTTCTAAGAGTCTCCAAACTTTCTGTATAATCAATAGAAAGTTTCTCATCCTCCACAATGGAAAAACTACTTTGAAAAATCAAAGTGGCTACCAACAAACAGGTTGTGAATATTAGGATTTTAAACTCTTTCTTTGCTATCATAATAAAACCTACCTTATTATTATTCTACTATAGATAAAGAAAAATGAAAATAATTAATCTGGAATTTTAAAATAGTAGACAAAATCAATAATCAGAAAACTTTTTTATTCCTTTTTCACTTAAGACATGCTATAATTCTAGTTGTAGGTGATACAAATGCAGAAAAAAAAGAAACAAAAATTAAATTATGAAAAAAATTATGGACCAGATAATGAGGTGCTAAAAGTTGTTAAGATTTTAGTTGCTGTTGTTTTATTCTTATTAGTATTTTACTTTTTAGCAATGATTATGACTGGTGAAATTAAATTTGGAAACAAGAAGAAAGAAACTCCAACGGAAATTCAGTATGATGAAATTCTAGCAGGCGAAACATTTAATAAGAATGAGGAAGAATATTATGTATTTTATTTTAATTTCTCAGAAAAAATTGCTTCTACATACTTAATTTATAGAGACGGATACTTAGGAAAAACTGAACATTTCCCTATGTATATGGTGGACTTAGAAAAGGGATTTAATACAGGATATGTTACGAAAGACGAAGAAGAAAGAGAAGAATATCCAGAAAGTATTAGTAATTTAAAGGTAACAAGTCCAACGATTGTCAAGATAAAGGATAAAAAAGTAGTAGAAAGAATCGAAGGAAAAGACGAAGTAAAGGAATTCTTAAAAAATATCAATAGTTAATTTTTTCAAAATCAGACATAAAATATAGTAATGAATGAGGAAAAAAATAAAAAAACGTGTTGACTATTTAAAAAGGCTATTATATAATTAAAACGTTCCTGTTAAAAGTTATTTGCATTTCTTTTAGAAATTTTGTAAAATGGAAACAGTGAAACGTTCTAAATGGGCTTGTAGCTCAGGTG
>DLAC01000038.1 GCA_002493865.1 Caryophanales bacterium UBA7057 | reverse complement strand
ACAGAATTATATCATGCCGAAGAAAAAGGAAAAGAAGAAGGAAAGGAAGAAGGTCTCGAGGAAGGAAAGAAGAAAGAAAAAATAGAGATTGCGAAGGCTATGTTAAAAGAAAAATTAGATACTTCTCTAATTTCTAAGATTACTGGCTTATCGATTGAAGAAATTAAAAATATTTCAGAGACAAATTAAATTTATGAATGAATGGACTAATAAAGATAGAGAATCAATTTCTATCTTTTCTTTTGATAAACAAATGCAACATGAATTTGGTTTTGGATATTTGGTTCAAGTAATAACTCAGAACGACAACCTTGTTCAGTAAAGAAATCAATAATTTGATCAATGGTGCCTAAGCTATTTAAATCAGCACCATAAGTATGGGAAAAATCTAAATAAGCAACCACTGCTTCTCCATTGAAAGATAATAAAGGATATATTTTTTCACATAGAAAACGTTGGTATGCCTCTAAGGAAAGATTCATATCTAATAGGATATTCGAAAGATAGACTTTATCTAATGGTGGTAGGTTATAAATTGTATCAATTGCTTGAATATCTTGATTGATTATTTGAATATTAGCCAGAGGAAGTACTTTTTTTAAATAACTAAAGAATCTCTTTTCTAAATAAGGGTTTCTAAATCGCATTGCTTCTTTTACATAACAATTTTCATATTCTATAGATTCATCGTAAAAAAGATTCTGGGCGATTTCCTCTCTTGAATAATTTGTAAATAAAGCTCTCCAAAATTGAACTGGATTTCCTTGAAAATATGGATAATTTTTATCTAACAATGATTCCAACTGATTCAATAATTGTTGTAAGTCTAGATCCTCTTTTAAATTCCAACTAGTAAATGCTAGAAACCCTTTATTATTTAGTTGCTGAAGAGATGCTAGTTTTAATAAAATATAATGAATTGCTAAGGGATTACTATCTATAATTGTTAGATTTCGACTGCCATAGAGGATTGCATTCAAAAACTGATCGGCACTACCTCCAATAAATAGACTGTTTTCCCAATGAGAAGATAAGTTTTTAAATAATTCTCTAGAATTTTTTGTTTGAGTACGATAAATTTTTTGATATGGGTCTTTTACCATTTTCCCTTCAATTATTGAGGAAGCAGCCTCGATATCCCTTTCTGTTTGTGTCATAGATCCACCTCTAATTTGATTCCAATTCTAATTTTTCATGTGTGTTTATCATAACATAAAAGCTTTTCTGTTACAAATATATTCTAAAATTAAGAAAAAGTGCTTTTCATTATTTCCCTTTTATAATATAATTGAAATAGAAAGATATTTATAGAAAGGTAAGAAAAATATGAATATAGATTTGATGAAATCAGTAGAAGATAAGATGCAAAAAGCAATTGAAAATCTAGAAAAGAGATTTTCAACAGTGCGTGCAGGTAGAGCAAATCCCAATAGCCTAGATGGAGTGATGGTAGATTATTATGGGACTTTAACACCTTTAAAACAACTTGCGACCATTTCTGTGCCAGAAGCAAGACAACTATTAATTAAGCCGTTTGATCGTGGATGTTTATCTGGAATTGAGAAAGCTATTTTTGAAGCAAATTTAGGATATACTCCAAATAATGATGGAGAAACCATTCGAATTATAGTTCCAGCCCTTACAGAGGAAAGAAGAAAAGAACTTGTAAAACAGGTGAAAGCCATGGGAGAAGATGCCCGTATTTCGATTCGTAATATTAGACATGAGGCGAACGAAGATATTGAAAAAGAAGAAATCTCTGAGGATGAACAAAAAAGTCTTCAAAATCAAGTACAAGATTTAGTTGGAAAATATAATAAAATAATTGATGAAAAATCAAAAGAAAAAGAAGAAGAATTGATGACAGTTTAAAAAGAAGTAGAAAAGAGGGAATAATTATGAGTCCAGAAGAAAATTCAAATTTTGACTTTGAGGAGTATAGTGGAAGAATAGTAAGTGAAAAACAAGCTAATAACCAATTGAAAAGACAAAATCGTCGTATTAAAGCTCATATGGCTACGATTATGGCAGGTGCAATTATAGCTCTTACCGCTTGTACATATGAGGAAATTGAAAAGAATGCGGATCAAGAAGTAGAAGTCACAGAAACTGGTGGAATTCCTTTTAGTGAAGAGAAGATTTCTGAACTTCAAGGGGATGTTACCGTCACCAATACTGAGGCTTTAGGAAACGCATATAAGAATTCAAAAAAAGATTTGAAGGATCATTCAATCACAGAAACTGGTGGAATTCCTTTTAATGAAGAAAAAATATCCAAGCTTCAAGAGGATGTTACTGTCACCAATACTGAGGCTTTAGGAAATGCATATAAGAATCCTAATGAAGCTTTAGCTAATGATTCTATCACATCAGAGGAGAAAGAGCTGATTAGAAGGACTGTAGAACAGGAAGCAAATGATACTCAAAAGGATTTGGCTTATATCGCAGGCAGAAATCAAAAGAATTCAGAAGCAAAAGATTTAACACAGACTCAAGTAATCGTGAAGCAAGCCATCGATAATGCACTCCGTATCAATGAGATTATCGGTAAGAATGGACTTTCTGATAGCGAATTAAAACAGGTCATTAAAAATTCAGAGGCAGAAAGGAAAAAATCAAAAGAAACCAAAGAACAAACAGCTGAAGCTTCTTTAGATGATACTGATTTAGAGTATTGGAACGTAGGAGATACTACTTATGAAGGAATCACTCCTCCAGAGGATACAATGGCGAGCGTTTGGATTCCAACTGGAGAACAAACTCCTTATCAAGAATTAGAAAATGGAGTTTATAAGTCAGATCCTACTTGGAGGCAAGTTTCAATTGACTTTAGCAAAGTAATGCACCATATGTCTTATGGAAATGCATGCCCGATGAATCCAGAAACGGATTCTATCGATTTGATTCCTGTTTATGTGACAGCAGATTCTGCAATCAGAAAAAGCAATCCTTTGAAGGAAAAGAAACAATATCAAGAATTTTTAGATGCTAAGATAGGAACTGCCAATGCTTTAATCGCAGGTATCTATGTTCCAATTGAAAAAGTAGATGGTGTTACTAGCTTTGATAACATTGGATTTACATTAGAGAAAACAAATACAGAGGGAAAAACAGAAGTCGTTGGATATATTAATGGAAACGATTTAGTGGAGAGTCTATCTAGAAATATGGTAGATATATTTCAAGAAGAGGTAACAAATACACAAGAAAATGTTACAAGTTCTTCTTTACAACATTAAAAAATTAAGTTATAATCAACAGTATATTGAGTTTGACATGGATGAAGGAGTAGTACTAAGGGGAATCTTCATAGAGACCTTGTGGTTGGTGGAAACAAGGAAGAGGAATCTTACGAATTCGCCTTTGGAGTTCTTAGCGAAAGCTTAAGCGTACTCTCGCGTTAAGAGATTAAAGATATAGAGAAATCTATAAATAAGGTGGTACCGCGACAATTCGCCCTTAGATGGGGAATTGTCGTTTTTTCATGTTAGGGCTTATTAAAATTGAAAGGATGATTTTTATGGATATCAATGAAAAAATAAAAAATATTAGAGTGTCACTAGAAGAAGATATCAAAAAAATTGCTTCTAGTAGAGAATGCCAAGAATTGAAAGTAAAATATTTTGGTAAAAAAGGATTCATTACAGAGCTTACTGGGAATATGAAAGAACTTTCTGTCGAAGAGAAGAAAGAAGTAGGGCGTCTTTCGAATGAAATAAAAAATGAAGTAACTACTAAGATTAGTGCATTAGAAGAATCGTTGAAGGAAAAAGAATTAAATGAAAAACTAGAATCTGAAAGAATTGACATTAGTTTGCCTAGTAAGAAACTAAAAAGAGGGAGTAGACATCCATTCCAAAGAATTATTGAAGATGTCGAGGATTTCTTTGTTTCTATGGGATATGATGTTGTTGATGGACCAGAGTTAGAAACCGATGAAAATTGTTTCCAAAGATTAAATGTACCTCTTGGACATCCAGCAAGAGATGCACAAGATACATTCTATATTGACCCAGAATATTTACTTCGTACGCAGACATCGAGTGTTCAAGCAAGAACGATGCAAGGAAATAAAGAAAAAACACCAATTCGAATGATTTGTCCTGGAAAGGTATATCGTAGAGACGACGATGCCACTCATTCTCACCAATTTGGTCAAGTAGAAGGGCTTGTGGTTGATAAAGATGTTTCTCTAGCAAACTTAAAGGGAACCCTCGAGCTATTTGCCAAGAAAATGTTAGGAGAAAATACAAAAGTTCGCTTCCGTCCCAGTTTCTTCCCATTCACAGAACCAAGCGTAGAAGTAGATGTTACTTGTTTCAAATGTGGAGGGAAAGGCTGTCCCTTATGTAAGCAAACAGGATGGATTGAATTACTAGGAGCAGGTATGGTTCATCCGAATGTATTAGAAATGGGTGGATATGATCCAAAAGTTTGGACTGGGTTTGCCTTTGGTACAGGGTTAGACCGGTTAGCAATGTTCCGCTATGAAATTCCTGATATCCGTTATTTATATACCAACGATATCCGTTTCTTAGAACAATTTGATAGAAAGGATGAGGAAAATGAAATTAAGTAGAAAATTTGTCAGTGACTATGTATCGATTGATGTAGATACAAAAGCACTAGCAGATGATATGACTAGTATTGGAAATGAATATGATTCTTGTGAAAAGTTAATCCCAACATCTAAACTAATCATTGGTGAAGTAGTAGAATGTACAGATCACCCAGATAGTGATCATCTACATGTATGTAAGGTAAATATTGGTACGGAAATTTTACAAATTGTTTGTGGTGCGCCAAATGTAAGAAAGGGAATCAAAGTCATAGTTGCAGTAGACGGAACCACACTTCCTGGAGGTATTATTAAAAAAGGTGTCATTCGTGGTCAAGAATCGAATGGAATGCTTTGTGCAATTTCGGAACTTGGTTTAGAACATAAATTCTTAACTGAAAAAGATATTAATGGAATTCATGAATTACCCATGGATGCGCCAATTGGAGAAGATGCTATCGCGTTTATGGGACTTGATGATGAGGTCATTGACTTTGAACTTACTTCTAACAGAGGAGATCTTCTAAGTATTTTAGGAATGGCTTATGAGATTGGTGCTCTTTACGGAAAAGAAGTAAGCGATATCGATTTATCTTTCAAGGAAGAAAAAGAATCGATTGAGGGAAAATTCTCTTTAGATATACAAACAGAAAACTGTCCGTTATTCCTAGCAAAAAAAGTAGTAGGTGTAACGATTAAAGAAAGTCCAGAATTTATTAAAAATCGTCTAATTGCATCAGGAATTCGTCCTATTAATAATGTTGTTGATATTTCTAATTATGTGATGTTAGAAACAGGACAACCACTGCATTATTATGATGCTGACCGTTTAGGAGATAAACTGATTGTCCGTATGGCTAACGATGGTGAAAAATTAACGACATTAGATAGTCAAGAGAGAGTTCTATCTTCTTCAGACATTGTAATCGCAACTGAAAAAGAAGCAGTAGGACTCGCAGGTGTTATGGGGGGACTTACAACAGAAATTGAGGAAGATACTAAAAATATTATTATCGAGTCAGCCATTTTCCATCCAACATGTATTAGAAAAACGAGTAAGAAGGTACTAAGAAGTGAAGCAAGTAACCGTTTTGAAAAAGGATTAGACCCAAAGAGAACTTATATGGCAATGATGAGAAGTTGTCATTTATTAGAGAAATATGCAGACGCCAAGATTTTATCTGGTACTGTAGAATATAAGAATATGGAAATCAAAGAAAAAGTGGTTTCTATTTCTCTAGATAAAATGAATAAAGTTCTTGGAATTACCCTTTCCAAAGAAGAAGTACTAGATATTTTAAAACGTCTACAATTTGAAACAACAGTCAAGGGAGGAGATTTTACCATTACAGTTCCAACGAGAAGAATTGATATTTCTATTCCAGAAGATATTATTGAAGAAGTTGGACGAATTTATGGAATTGATAAAATTGAGGGAAAATCCCTTGTTTTACCAACTACTCCTGGTACTGTAAATAAAACAAAACGATATATTAGAAATAAACTTGCAGATTTAGGACTCAATGAAACATTAAGTTATGCATTAACTCCTGAAGAAGATGGCTTCCAGTTTACAGATGCGAAGGGAATTGAAAAAGTAAAGGTCTTAGACCCAATGAGTGAAGATAGAAATACTTTAAGATACAGTTTAATTCCATCTCTTGTATCCATTTTTAAATATAATAAAGCAAGAAATTATAAAGATATTTGTATCTATGAAATAGGTAAAAGTTTCTATAAGAAGGATGAAATTTACCATGAAGAAGAAAGACTAGCAGTACTCATGACGGGTATTTATCAACTGGGTCTTAAGAAAGAGGTAGTTGACTTCTATGTAATCAAAGGAATACTAGAAGAATTATTAGAATCTTTAGGATATAAAAACCGTTATAGTATTGTTGGGACGACAGATATCCATGAGCTTCATCCAGGACAAAGTGCCAAAATTATAGTAAATAATACAGAAATCGGTGTGATTGGAAAAGTACATCCATCTATAATGAAAGAAAGTGTTTTTGTCTTAGAGTTAAATCTTGATTTACTATTTAGCTTCCGCGTCAAAAAGATGCAGTATAAGGAAATTTCTAAATATCCAAGTGTCTTAAAAGATTTAGCATTTGTTGTAAAGAAAAATATTACAGCAGAGGAAATTCATGCAGTGATTAAGAAGGCAGGAGGAAAACTTCTTAAAAAAATAGAAGTATTTGATGTTTACGAAGGAGAAAATGTTGGAAGTGATGAAAAATCTATCGCCTTCTCATTAACTTTCGAAGACCCTACACGTACATTAAATGATGAAGAAGTTATGGTTATTTTTAATCAAATTATAGAAGCAGTAGAGAAGAAGTTATCTGCACAAGTAAGAGACAAATAGCATTCTCAATGTGATTGATTCATCGCTTATCAAATCAAGAATACGAAAGAAAATAAATGATTGATGGTAGAAAAAGAGCCGTTTCTCTTTGCATTTTACAAACAGATAAAGAATATTTGTTAATTCGCCGAGGAAAAGAGAAGTGTGAAAAAGAAGATTGTGTGGATCAATATATTCCAATTGGAGGAAAAATTGAGGCATTTGAAACACCAGAGGAAGCAGTGATTCGTGAAGTGAAAGAAGAAACTGGAATTACAATTGAAAATGCAAAACTAATGGGCGTCGTAACTGAAACATCTCCTCTTCCCAAATATAATTGGATTCTCTATATTTTTGTCGCAAACATTAATAAACAAACTCCTATTCAGTGTCGCGAAGGATACTTTGAATGGGTATTAAAAGAGCACGTGATTACTCTACCAACTCCTGAAATTGATCAAAAAATTTATGAATATGTAAACAATAACCAAAAGTTTATGATTCATACAGTTTATGATCAAGAATTAGTATTAAAAAGTGCTTATGAATATTTAGAGGAAAGAGTGTTAAAATAATTTGATGACAGTCAAAGACAAAGTGAATTTTAAGTAGTTCACTTTTTTCTTTATTTTGATTTTAAATCAATGAAACCGCCAATACTATTTTTTATTTTAGAGAATCTAAGGAATTCTCTTTTTTTCTTCTATTTTCTATTTTAAGTGATATAATAAAATAGATGACTTTCTAGTTGTAGATACGAAAAGGAGTTTTTATAGTGAAGGCATTTTTAATTGGATTTTTAGGGGTTATCGTTGGTATTTTTGCTTTTCTTTTATTCTTATATCTACTAGTTCGTAGTATTATGAATCGATGTGGTTTTCGAGGAAAAAGTTTTCGGAGTTTGTATCAAGAAATTAAGAATGCAGAAGCAAGGGAGAGAGCCAAACATAAACAAGTGTCTAGTATGAATCGTGTATTGCTTCCTCTCATTTTACGAGATTTTAAAGAATTTGACGAAAATATATTCTATCAAAAAACTGAAGCAGTGATTCGAACGATTTTAGATAGTATTGAAAAAAGGAATAACAAAAATCTGCGAAATGATGATTATCTATTAATTCGAGAAAAATTGTCTTTACAGATTGGGGATTTACTGGAAAATAATATGGAAAAGCGATATGATGATATTATTTTTCATAAACATGCAATAAATTTGAGTTCCGGTAAAATTTG
>DLAC01000018.1 GCA_002493865.1 Caryophanales bacterium UBA7057 | reverse complement strand
TAATTAATTGTAGATACATTAAAAATATGCTTATATATTTATTATTTTTTAATAACTATTCCTTAATAGTAATTATAATAGGTCTATGATCTGACCCCTCATCCTGTATATTATCCTGTTTTATAATCTCATAATCATAATCTTCTTCTTTTATTTTTTCTACAAAGGCAAAATCAGAATTGACTTGTTCTTTTAAACCATAACCGTGCCAAGACTGATCCATAATATTAAAATTCTTATTTCTAGATAGTGTTGTATATTTTTCATTTTCTTTTTTTATGATATAAGCCTCAGACATATGGCAAATCATATTCATATCTCCAACAATCATTTTATAGTCAGCCGGGATTTTATCAAGATATGCTAATGATTTTATAGTTCCTCTTATTTTTCCTTCTACAGAAATATAATCTGTATGAATGTTACCAATTAAATATTGGCGATTATGATAGTGAATACTGACAAAGACGGTCGTTCTATAATCACTCATATTATAATCTATCACTTGATAATCTATTTCTTTATACTCATCATCACTACCATGTGGTATACACGCAATAAAATCAATTTGAATCGCAGGTTCATTCTTTACAGCTACTATATTATATTGAGTGCACGAACAGGTTTTCATAGGAAACTGTTTTAACATCTTAAAATTGTTCTGAATTAATATATCATTTAATAAATCAATGTTATTTTCATTTACCTCTTGAAAACAACAAATTTTAATTTCTTGGTCAGATAAAACTTGGTTCAGTATTCTTTTTATATTTTTCTGTCGAGTTTCCCATTTTGGAATGTTTCCTTTTATATTTTGCTGCCGAATTTCCCATTTTGGAATGCTTCCTTTTGGTTCTTTCGTTCCAAATATATTATAACTTAGTATTTTCATATTGCTATCTTCTTTCTTTTAATTATAAATTAATAATAAACTTAATTAGATTGCTCTAAAAATTTTGAAAAATTACTTTCCCAAGTTCATTATACTTATTAGTATAAGAATGATCTGCACCTGGAATAATTTCTATTTTACAATTTGAAATATTGCTTTGTAAGTAATCCTCTACAACTTCGATTGGTTCTGTTAATACGCATTCATCAATATCACCAAATACAACCAATACTGGAATATCAATATGATTTAAAATCTCATTTTTTTTACTTTTCTCATCACTATATCTAATAAAATCGTCTTCCCCTCCTGGTAAAAAGTCATGATAATAAGTTCCAGCGGATATTTTTCTATTAGGTAATACAGGGAAATCTACAAGTTCATTTTCTTTTCCTTCATTTACAAGTCTTGTAGACTCTTCTTTTGCCACTTGATATTCCTCTTTACTTAAAAATTTTCTACATTCAGCGGGTATATCACAAGGCGCTAATAAGACAATTTGCTTGATGCTTGGATGCTTTTTTTTCATATAGTAATATAAAGCTTTATTGCAACCATAACTATGAGCTTCTAGTACAATTTCGTTATATCCTTCCTGCTTTACCCAATTTATGATTCCTTCAAGGTCTAATATACAATCTTGAAATCTTTCAAAGCAAGCACCAATAATAGCAAATTCATCACCCTTTGACAATTCTGAAATGGCACCAACTCCTCGATTATTAAAAGTTAAAAAAGCATATCCTCTATCTGTATAAGTTTTTGCCAAAATATCTAAAAATCCATTTTCATAAAAATTACCATATAATCCATGAACATGAATGACAATTCTTTTTGTATCTTCATTTGGGCAATACAAAATTCCTGGTTGTTCAATCTCATCAATAGAATGAATCCTAACTAGTTTTTGTCTCATAAATTTCCTCCATATATCATTTTAATTTCTTTTAAATATCTCGCTCATCTTTATTTCTGAATTAAAGGATTCTCTTTTCATAAATTTTTTCCCCTTTTTCACTATCATAAACAAATTCCATCATCTGATCCTTAGTAACCTCTTCTAAAATATAAGGGCTCTTTCTTCTAATTTCATAGGAATTTCCTACATGAACAAAACATTGATCTGCTTTTTCTATTTGGACTTTCATAATATCTTCAAATGTCATCGTAGTAAAATATTGTTCTCTTGCAAATTTAATTAAATCCCTTTCATCATAAAAGCGAGGAAACAAAGGACTATAGGTGACAACGTGATCTCTTATATCAAAAGAGCCAAATATTTTCCCATAAGGATCGCTCATTTTAATCCCTGCATATCTTAAATAACCAGATTTCCTATCCTTTTCCAAATAATCCGGATGTAAATTACATCCACCCATTCTCATCAAAGGATTGCGATAGCATAGACGATCATCTCTAAATGTTTTAAGAGAAGCCGTATCACTAAAATTGTATGACCCTAATTTGTCTTTTGGAATAAACTCAAGAAAAAATCTTTTCGGGTCTATTTCCTTTTCCCTTTCCTTCAAAATAATTTCAAATAAATCATCTGTGATTTCTAATGTTCCTTGTCGAAATTCTAGTATAGTATCTATAAAATATTGTTCCATGATAATCTCCTTCCATTACATCTTTTTTATAAATTGCCAACTCTCTTCAATTGTATCATCTACTTCCCCTAAAACTTCATTAAAAGCTCTTATATTTGAATTTACATCATGATGCGTGGACTTTAATCTCTGACTCTTGATATCTAAAACATCATCAACCATTCTTTGAGAATCTGTATATACCATCCCATCCGATTGATGATTGAAAAATAAATCATCGAGAATACATAACCCCATTCCTACCATATTCATAGTACGAAGAGACTCTCTAAATGTTTGATTATCTATCCCAGTAATAAAATTTTTGAATGTTTGAATTCTTTTCATTGCCTCAATATTGTCAGCACAAAATATGTTTTGAATGAATCCTGCATCATAAACATCAGATTTACTTGGAGGAATTCCATTGGAAATGGCAATATCATAATCCATATGAGAGTTACTACTAATTCCTTCATAGTAAGCAATTAACTGATTATATATTTTCTCAGATAACAAATGATCTCCAATTTTACTACAGATCCATTGTTTTACCTCAGGATAAAAAATTAATGGAGATGCAAGTTTTGTTCCAGTATATGGGGCCGCAATATTAAAGATATTTGTCTTTTTAAAAGACTTCGGGTTTTGAAAAAACCTAGGAATATAAAAATTCATGGCACTACATTTGGATAGTCCTATTAGGTTGATGGAATTGGTATTTGGAGATAGAACTAAACCATCTATATAATGCGCAAATAATTTTGCATCTTCAACAATTGGCGCATCTGCATCCATCAAGAATAATTTTATCACATAATTCCCATTATTTCTTCGATAATGATCAATTACATGATCCATCCGGACTTCTTTTTCCTTAATATTTCTAAAATCCTTCGAATGGTCTTCTACCCTAGAGCCATGATTGATAATGATATAATCAATTTTACCTATTTCATTATTTATAATTTCTTCATAATTGGCAAAAGCAAAACTTCTACCATAATCTATGGCATTGGGATGAAAATTCCACCTTTGATTTGCTAAATCATATTTCGCAACAATTTCTATAGTACCCATAACTCCCCCTAAATTTACTATATAATAACACAATTCATAAAAAACAGCAATTTTTCAAAATGATTTTCTAATATTAATTCTATTGTGTTATAATAAATAGCATTTAAACGGGAGGAAATCATAATGTCTTTAGATAAGTTGAGGTATTCATTAACAGACCACACAGAGAAATTGTTTTTTAGCTATGAAAATGATAAATTATTAATTCATCCATCAATTACTCAGTATAGAGATTTATTAAATAGAATTGATGATGATATTGAAATTATGCCAGAAATAGATAAAACAGCAGATGATACAAATATTGAATTTTATCAGTTTGATTACAATGAAGCAATATACTCTAAAAGTGAACTTTTAGCATTCATCTATGCATCTATTAATGAAGAATGGGATGTAATTGAAGGAATTGATATATGTACAGGAAAAAGCCATTTTTGGTTAAAGAATAATCATGTAATCTTTGACCCCTCACTTGCGATTATTACAAACGAAAGTATATATTCTAAAAGATTTAAACAATCAAAAGAAGTTAAGAATCAAGAGGTTAATCCCTATCTGATAGAGCAGAACAATTTATATAAGTTCTACGAAAAAAAGAAATTTAAAAAATTTCGCAAAAATATAGATTCAAATTTTTCAATAGATTTTATCAATAGAATCGTAAAAGAATTTAACGAAAACATAGAAAAACAATGCATACTAGATGATGCACGTATAGAGCACATCAGAGAATACTTTATGCTATACGATTTTATAGAATTAAGGCAAGTTCTTTCTCAAAAAAGAAAAAGTTATTTAAAAAGTAATAAAATTGCAGTTCATCCATCCATAGATGATCGTATATTAGAAACCATAGAAAAATCTACAAAAGGTATTTTTGATTTAATGCATCAAGAATATAATATGTGTTTTGATTATCATAATGAAACTTTAGGAAATTGTCATGCCTTATCCATACTTTTTAATTTATACGATGGAGGGTTTAAACTAGTTCAGGGCGGAATTCCCTATCAAAAAAATAACTTTAATATAATTACCAATCATTTTTATCAACACTCATGGCTAGAAAAAGATGATATTGTATATGATCCTGCATTAAGAATCATCACACCAAAAAACTTATATTATACTTTTGTTTTAAAACAAGATGAATACTCTAAAGAAGAAACAGAGGCTATATTAAGGCGAATTGGATTTAATTTAACCCATTTTAGAGACTTCATGAATGGTGTACAAATTGGTAATAATGAAACGATTCGATACAGAAGTTTAGTAAATGAAATGGATTCTCCTAAAATGAAAGAAGAAGGAGAAAAATTAATCTCGCTTTTTAAAATGAAAAAGCACTATTAAATCTAATGAATCTTAGTTAAATTATGATTTTTAAAAGTATAAAACTGGTTACATATTTCATTTATC
>DLAC01000055.1 GCA_002493865.1 Caryophanales bacterium UBA7057 | reverse complement strand
TTCCATCTTCTTTTTTGATGTCCAAAATGAACTCCTGCTTCTAATAAATAATTCATTGAAACTACTGTCATAAATTTTCTCCTTTTCGTTTTTTCTTCTATTAATTTCTAAAATCCATCACCCTTAGGCACTCGATGAATCAATTCACTAATATGTTTATTTTTCTAAAGCAGCAACTAATTCTGCTTTTTTCATTGAAGTATATCCTTCAATTTTCTTTTTCTTTGCCATTTCTTTTAATTCAGCAACTGACAATTTTGATAAATCTTCTGTCTTCTTTGCTTTTGGTGCTTTTACCTCTTTTTTTGTTTCCTTTTTAACTTCAGTTTTTACTTCTTCTTTTGCTTCAGACTTTGTTTCTTTTTTTACTTCTTTTACTGTAGTATTATTCTTAACTTCTCCAGCTTTTGCAATATTTACTAATTCAGTAAATGCTTTTTCATCATTAATAGCGATTTCACTTAACATTTTACGGTTGATTTCAACACCAGCTTTCGTAAGACCATTAATGAATCTTGAATAACTGATATCATTTAGACGACATGCTGCATTGATTCTTGTAATCCATAATTTTCTGAAATCTCTCTTCTTTTGTTTCCTGTCTCTAAAGGCATATTGACCAGAATGCATTAACTGTTCTTTTGCTGTTTTATATAATCTATGTTTGCTTCCGAAATATCCCTTAGCTTGTTTTAATACTTTTTTATGACGAGCTTTCGTAGTCGCTCCATTTTTAACTCTTGCCATGTTTCTCTTCCTCCTTCTTATCTGAGATTAAATAATATTTTTAAATCTCTTAGCATCCCCACTACTTAGATGAACGCTCTTTCTCTTTTTTCTATTAAATGCTGCGTTTTTACTTCCTGTATTATGTCTAGATCCTGGATGCCCCATTGTTACAGTTCCGCTTTTTCTTACATTTAAAACTTTTTTTGTTCCTTTATGAGTTTTTAACTTTCCCATTTTGTCCTCCTATTTTTCTTTTTTTGGTGCTAATAACATGATCATAGTTCTACCATCTAATTTTGCCTGTTGTTCAATTGTTGCCAAATCTTCTAGTTTCATCGCAAATTTGTCTAGTACATCTTTTCCAAGCTCCGTATGAGCCATTTGTCTACCTTTAAAACGGATGGATAATTTAATTTTATCTCCCTTTTCTAGATACTTTCTAACATTTCTCAGTTTTGTTTCAAAGTCTCCAATATCGATCACTGGTGACAAGCGAAACTCTTTTAGCTGAGAACTGGAAGCACGTTGTTTTTTAGTTGCTTCTTTCTCTTTCTTTTGTTTTTCATAACGATACTTATTGTAGTCCATTACTTTACAAACTGGTGGATTTCCATTTGGATTCATCAAAACCAAATCTAATCCTGCATAACTTGCAAGTGTCAAAGCATCCTTAAGTGGCTTTGTTCCTACTTGCTCTCCATTCGGTCCAATGACTAGTACACTACTTGCTTTGATTTGTTCATTGATTAGTAGACCATTCTTATTGTTTGCTATATAAAACACCTCCATTAAATATAAAAGGATGAATTTCTAAGAATCCACCCTAAAAAGCAATCAAAATTATTGTTTAATATTGACTTGGCCCTTTACCTACTACTATTCGCTAGTCAGGTGGATTCTAAATCTCTTTCCTTTTAATTTCGATATCTATTATATGAATTATTTTACGAAAAGTCAACCATTTTCACAAAAAAAGGTAGAATATCTACCTTTTTTGTACTGCTTCCTCTTCTTGTACTGGTTCTTCTTCAAATGTGACGTAATCAAGTAATGATGGGTCAATGTTTACTATTCCGCCAGTGGTCTCATTACCTAAGTCAACATTTTGTTGATCATTCTGTTGATCATTCTGTTGATTGTTTTGTTGATCATTCTGTTGATCGTTTTGTTGATCGTTTTGTTGATCATTTTGATTTCCATCTTGTTGTTCTACTACCATTTCTTGAACAGCCTCGGTGACTGCTTGTTTTACAATATCGCTATTTTGAGCATCTTTTTCTTGCATAATTGCTTCGATTTGTTTCAAAATTTCTTCTTCATCCCAAATTTGTTGATCTCCGCCACCTTGATTTTGATTATCAACAATTGGTACAAATCCTGGTGGTAATCCATTGTTATCACCAACTACTTGATTTCCTTGGTTTTGATTTCCCTGATTTTGATTTCCTTGATTTTGATTTCCTTGATTTTGATTTCCCTGATTTTGGTCTCCTACTTGTTGTTGATTTTCCTCATCTGGAGGGTCCATAGTAATTCCTGGGTTCGTTTCTGCCGGCTTTTTATTTCCCTTATTTGGGTCTTCATTATTATTGTCTTTAATTATATCCCCAGCTGTTTTGTCGGTGTCTCCCTCAGTACTGATACTTCCATCTTGAATATAATCAGATAATCCTGAATCTATTTTTTCTTCTCCGCCACTGATTAATCCTAAATTTTCTGCTTCTTTTTTGGCTTCCTTATCGCCATTATTAGCTCTGTTTACCAAATTTGTATTGTACTCTGCAATACCAGCAGATTTTCCATTGCTATATCCAACTCTAGCCGCATTATTCAATGCTTCAGCATTCTCACCAGTAGCATTATAATTCATATAACGGCTCTCATCAGAAGGAATACTTGCTCTACTACCATATTGTTTATAATAATTATAGGCACTTCTATAAGCCTCATCATGTACTGCTTGTGCCTTAGCTTCTATCTTGTCGACTTCTGCTTCCGCTTTTTTCTTGGTTTCTTCATTATCTTTTCCAAGAATTCCCTGTTTCTTGTTGGCTTCTTCCTCTGCTTTGTCTAACATTTTTTCAGCTTCTGCTGGCGAAACACCTCGGCTAATCAATTCAGTTCTAGCATCTTCACGGTTTTTATTAGCATCTTTTGAATTAAAGGTAACTGGATTACTTCCCGTTCCTGATCCTTTAGATCCTGAGCTAGAACCTGAACCTTTAGAACCTTTGTTATTACTATAACTATCTTTAATTGCAATGACAGTATTTGCCCATTTTTCAGCAAAAACTTCTGTATGAACTGGATATTTATTTAAATCCATCATTTTTGTTCTCATTAGTTCTTCAATATCAACGATTGCATAAGTTTTTTCTTTAATTTGATCTAACTTAGAAACCACTTTGACATTTTCCTGCATTTGTTTATAATCGTCTGCAGTAAGTTCTTCTCCGGCAGCTAACTTTTGCTCAATCATTGCAAGTTTTTGGCTACTAGAAACTTCAATATCCGTATCTGCGTTTTGTAAATCACGAATATATTCATTAGCACTTGTAATCTTTCCAAAGATATAATCACAAGTAGCATCGGTAATACTCATTACAGCAGTTGATTTATTAATATAATATTTATCTGGATTTTTCCCAACACGTTTTAAATAGTTTTCACTATCAAAATTTTGCATTCCATAACGGAACCACGCATCAAATTGTTCTCCATATAGATTCGTTGTAACTTCTACACTCTTTTCAGTACCAACCTCATATACTAATTCTTTACCAGTATAGTTATAAGCATTGGCAAGTTCATAATCAGCAACATACATCGTTCTAGAAATGAATGCAGTTACCTCATCGCTTACTTTTGTATCAGAATCTGTAATATCACTTGCAAAAATTTTGTCATATAATTCGCGTTGTGTTTTTGCAGCTTCTTCTCTGGCTTCATCTGTTGTAGCTTCTAAAATGGCATTATGTCCATTAATAAATCTACGAACAATTTCCTTATCGTGTTCTGTATCAAAGAATGCTGTTACAGCATTGATATCTTCAGAATTTAAAGGTGCATCTTTAAACCATTGTTGGAATACCTCATATCCTTGTTGCATGATAACGGTAGAATCTTCCATGACTTGATTTCCATTTTCATCAAGCACTGGATTTCCATCATTATCAAACATTGGAATTTGATTAAATAATTCTCCACCCATAATTTCAGCGATTTGTTCATCTGAATAATTGTGAGATGTTAAGAATAATAATCTTGCTTGTGGAACAGTTAAACCAAGTCTTCCAAAAGTTCCTGATTCACTTGTATAAGTATGTTCAGCCATACGAGTATTTAGTGAATCAAAAGCAGGATAAAAACTTTGTTCAAATGTTAATTGTTCGCTTTCTGGCGCATTTTCTAAATAAAATTCAATGCTTGTTCCCTTAATTTCAGGTTTTTGTGTTCCTTCTTCTAGTGTAGGTGCTTCTGGTGCTTCTTCTTTATTCTTAAAATGATTGTATGCAACAACTCCCCCAGCAGCAAGACCAACAACTCCAATAGTAGCCCCCATTCCACCAAGAACTTTAGGCCAAACTTCTTTATGGTTTAAACTTTCAAGATATTCATCATTTACAGCATCATATCTGGATTCATCCCTACGATTACCAACTTCGCATTGATCAAACTCTTCGTATTGACCATTCACTGCTCTTAATCTTTGCTTGATAGCAGCACGACGCATTAAATTTAGAACTGCTTTTGTAACTTCTTTCCTATTCTCATCCGTTGCCACTACCTTATAAAGTTTTCCATCGTTCATTTCAATGATTGCTTCTTCTACTGCTACACCGATTTCAGGATATTTTTGACTTTCGGTTAAAGACGTAATCTTAATTACGTCTTCTCCACGAAAATTCGCTAGTTTTCTATAATCGATTTCCATATCCGTTCCTCCTTATTCATTAATTACAATACTTACCACTATAACCGTATCCATCATTTAATAGACTTTGATCGTTATATGTAGAACATTGTTTATAAGTTTTTTTACTTACTACTGAATTACAAGTTTTTTCACGATAGAAATGGATATTACCATATAATGGTTTTTCTGGCTCTACCATTACTGTTTTTTCAGTTGTTTTCTTAGTATTTACATAAACTGGTAATGATCTTGTTTCAACATCTGTACAAGTAGCTGTTACTTGAACTGGGTCAGAATAAGCAGTTCCACTACGTACTTGTTCTTTATATAAAGTAATTGGATGATTTACACAATCATTTTTACAGTTTTCCCAATCAACTCCGACTGGAATCCAACGTGAAGTTGCTGTATCTCTTGGAGGTGTTGCTCCTGTATAAGTTTTTCCAGAATATGTCCAATCTCCACTAACTTGGTATACTGTACCTCCAGATACTACATAAGAGTAGTTTTTACATACTTTATAATTATAAGTAGAAACTTGTACTAATTCATCTGTAGTAACATATACTTTTTGATACTTAGCAGTTACTACTCCAACTTGAACACGTTTTGTTCCTAAATCTTCTACTACTCTATACATTGTATTAACTGGTGTAATACTTTGACCTTTTTTAAGCATACTTGTTGTCCAACTTGACCAATCTGCGCAATGAGCTTCTACTGTTTTTACATATTCATATTTCTTATTTGGTTTATAAGTTGGTGTTGGGGTTGGTTTTGTTGTAGGCGTTGGTGTTGGTTTATTCGTTGGTGTTGGCGTAGGCCTATTTGTAGGTGTCGGTGTTGGTTTGTTTGTTGGTGTTGGCGTAGGCTTATTCGTTGGTGTAGGTCTATTTGTTGGAATTGCAGAAGGTGTAGGTACATAAGTAGGAACATTTGTAGGACGATTTGTTGGTTTTGGTGTTGGTTTTGTTCCAAGAATCACTGGTTTAACTGGAGTTACTATTGTTTCCTTCTTTTCACAAATGTCCGTTGTACAGTATGCATAACATCCTAAATGTACTAAAATGTAGTTTTCTTCTTCTCCACATTTTAAGTTTACTTTCATCAAGTATTCTGTTTCTTGTTTTTCAATCATTACATAAGATGCAGTTACATCACAAGAATCTCCATTCTTATCAACAAATGGAATTAATAATTTCATGTCTAACATTTGTTGTAATGTAAGAGTCTTTTTATCCCCTACATTTTGAGGCAATCTCTCACTCGTAAAGTAAGTAATTGCAGCATCTTTCATTTCCTGAATATTGGAATTAAAGATCTGACTCTTTAATGGATTTAAGGCATCCATATAAGAATCCATGTTTGGCCAAGGTACTAGCCAAATCAATAATAAAACAAAAATTATGATTAGAATTAACTTAAGTAAAAATTCCTTCAATAAATTACTTTTTCGTTCTTCTGTATACATATAATTCTCCCCCTTTGGTTAATATGTGCCATATTTTAACACAAACCAAATTATTTGTCAATATTTTTTTTCAGTGTTACCACCGTAGTACCAATATTAAAAAAATCTAGGTAAAAATTTTCTACTAGTTTTTCTTTTGCCAAGACTTCCCTGACTGTATTTTTTAAAACGCCTGTACCGATTCCATGAATGATGATTACTTTTTCGTATCCCATTTTATAATGATCTCTAATAAATTCTTTTACAAGAATTCTTGTGATTTCACGGTCCATTCCATGAAGATCTAAACTAGGAACGTTCATGATAAATTCTATCCTTCCACTCTAATACTTTATCTAATTCAGGCATTGAATTTTTTCCACCTAACTCCATGACAGATAAAGCACCTGCAATATTTGAAAGAAGAACTGTATCATATAATGAATATCCATTACAGATGAAATAAGTAAACGCTCCATGAAAAATATCTCCTGCTGCCGTAGAATCTACTGGTTTTTCAATGTGCAAGGTAGGAATAACTATCGGTTTTTCATCAATTACTGTAAAAGAGCCATCCGAACCAAGCGTGATTACTACCGTATTGTGAAAATCATTTCTTATTTTTTGATAGACTTTTAAAAGTGTATTTATATCTTCCACTTGAATTTTTTCATTTGTATACTCTTCAGCAAAGTCTTTCGAACAAACAAGATATTGTACATACGGGCAGAGTTTGATAATACCAGGCTTTAAATTTCCTGCATCAATCACACTGATACATTCTGGATACTGAGTAAGTAGGTGTAAAGACACCTCTGGTTCTTCCCCATCGACTAGAATCCCTGTTGGAGAAAAATCAAATTTTCGATTTTCTACATATTGATTTTTATCTCTAGAAACGATGATTGTCCGACTTCCATTTTCAAGATTCGCTAGAATATAGCTTGTACTTGTATGAAAGTCTTTCGAAGTTTCTAAATAATCAATGTTCGTACCAATCGCTTTGAATTCTTCTTTAATTCGGCTTCCGTATAAGTCGTTGCCAACCATTCCTATAAACGAAGTATCCATTCCCCATTTCGATAGTAAATAAGCGGCATTTGCAGCAGCTCCACCACCACATTCTACTCCTGGTGCAATCCTCATTTTCGTATTTTCTATTGGATAGAATTCCATCGGTAACGTTATATCATATGCGGCATGTCCAATGCATATTATCTTTTGCATATATACCACCTATTAGTATTATAACAAAAAAGGAATTATCTTGAAAGACAATTCTCTTTTTTTTCAAAATTTTTTTAATTTTTACATTTAGAAATACCAAGATTTAAACCAAAGTAACGTATCTAAGTATTTATTAGAAACTGGCATTCCGCTTACTGCTGGATAAAAATAAGTAAAGAATAATATGACAACAGCAATGTAAAATACATAAACACTATTATTTTTTATTTTTTCTGTTAAGAATTTCATCAAAGAAACAATTGCCAAAATCCAAAATGGTAATGTTGGAAAGAAATGATACATAAACATTACTCTTCCAATGAATAAGTATGGTAGCCAACTACAAAGGATAAATAAAACAATATATCCATTTTCTTTATCTCTTTTAATGATTGCTGAAATTAGAGCAAAAATACTAGCGATAATTCCAAACCACCAAATTGCAGGGTTTCCAATTCCGGAAATAGTACCACGCATTGAATTTCCTAGGTATCCAACATAATACCAAACAGGTCGTTGCATTAGTGGCCATGTAAACCATTTTGATGAGAATGGATGCTCTTCCGTCAACCCTGAATGATAGTCATACATTCCATGCATTTGATCAAATACTTTGGAAACACTGTCTACACGACTTGGATATACATTTGGAAATAATAGGTATGATAAGAAATAAATTAAAACTGGTACAACCACAAATACTAATACACAGAATCCTATAATCTTTAAAAGATCCTTTTTATCTTCTTCACTATTTCTTCTTCTATATTTATATTTAAAGAATAAATCTACGAAAAAGGCAATCGCTAAAGCAAGTCCTGCATAAAGTCCTGTCCACTTGGTAGCAATACTACAGCCAATAAATAATCCTGAAAGTCCTAAATATAGGAATTTCTTTTGAAGAGGTGCTTTTTTCTCTAATAGAATGTACTTAAACATAAATAATGCGGATAACATAATGAATAGTACTAAGAATGTATCTACAGTTCCCATTCTAGATTGTGCAAAATGGAAGTTATCAAACATCATCAGTAAGGCTGCTAATAATCCATAACGACGATCTTTAAAAATCGTTTTTCCTAAAGCATACATTACTGGAATCATTAGAAGTCCAGCAAGAGCCCCCATCAATCGGTAAAAGAATGGTGACATTCCGAAAATTGCAATTGGAATTGCTTGAATTAATTTTCCTAGTGGTGGATGTACCCACTCCATAACACTCATACCATGAACATATTCATAAGCACTTCTCGCAAAATAAATTTCATCAAAGTATGCACTGTTCTTGAAACTAATCGTTGCTGGAACCATATTTGGTTCATCTACCAATTGTTTGGCACCTTCATTCACTGCTGTTGCTGTTACTTTTGCCCCATAGTTATCATAAAGTTGAATTTCACCTAAAAATATATTTGGTGTTTCTGAAACTAATTTAATAAATCTTAAATCTTGATTAATCTCGAAGTCATTCCAAGCAAAAGACATTCCTTGTTCTAATGTATTAATATGGGTATATGTTTGATTATCTAAAGAAACATAAACATTATAGTTTCCATTGATATCTCCTGCATACATCCGAATTTTAGAAATGTTTTTCGCTGTCTCCCCCACTGTGAAAACCACTTCATCTTCTGATGACTGGAACTCATAAAAAGTTTGGGGGTTTTTGGTAGATCCTAAATTAGTGAAAGCAATGACTCCATAAATTAAAACGAGAATCCCAATAATCACCCAATCTGTTTGATGAAGTTCTCTAGTAGTATCACTAAATTTGCTCCAAAATTGACCAAATTTTGATTTTTCTTTTTTCATAATAGCCTCCTATCATCTATAATGATACCAAAAAAAGATAGTTCTTGAAAGATAATTTTGTAATTTTTTTTATATTTTTTTATAAAAGAAAAGAAAGCGATTTAGTATTCGCTTCTAATATTAGCATTTCATTTGAATTTATCTTTTAAATCCAATATACGCTGTATCACAATTGACATCATAACTAAAATCACAATTGTGAGCAGATTACTTAATAATTTCATGTTCGTATATTGAAACATCTGATTTGCCAATGGAAATCCAAATATCATTTGAAGGGCATATAATTCTAAAGTAACAGAACCTACCAATTCACTCAACTTATTTGTCTTTATTTTATCTAATAACAGAATGAGTCCAATGCATAATGGAATATACAAGATATAGAACAAATCCTTATACCAAAAAACTCTAAAATGGGTTACATAGGAAAAATATGAAATTAAGATTCCAAACATAAAAGTAGTAATTGCTGTGATCCAATAGTTTACCTGATGATTGTTTAAAATCTTAAAAATATCATATTTTGCAAAATAATACCCTAGTAAAATGATTGGTATTCGGTTAGTTAAAATAAACAAATTCTGGTACGTAGTAAATGAACTAATTATTATTGATAGTGATGAGTATAGCAAGATTGTTATAAAAGGAGTCCATTTTGGATACTTAGAATCTATTTTCTTATATAATGGTAATATTAAATAAACCAACATAATTCCTGGTAAAAACCATAGAAATGCTCCTCCACCTTTTTCAAATAATTCGATTCCAAAAATAATTTTTATAAATTTAGTAAGACCCCAATCAAAATATAATGTTCCAATCATTGAGAATATCATAAACTTTAGATAAACTTTACGAAATCTATCCACGATAAAGTTTTTATAGTCGATTTTCTCTCTTCTAGCAATGGAATAAGCTGAAACAAAGAAAAATAAATCTACACCAATGACACATAACTGTCTGAGATACATTTCAATTTGTGAATGGGTTACATAAATCCATAGATGAAAGATCAAAATCATAAGTGCAGAAACTGACATGATTGTTTTTTTATTTTGCATATAATATCCTACTCTTGATCAAAGCTTTTTGGTGACATGACAAAGAACACATAATGATCAACGACTGCTACTTCCATATCGTCCGCTTCTGTACAAATATTCCATCTTAAATCGGCATTTGATTTTAATTTTTTGGAAAACCCATCAGCATCTTCTGTTTCAAAAATGTATGCTATAAATGGAATTGATCCAATCATTGGACGAATCACAACTGCTTGATCAAAACCCTTAATTTCAGTTTGAAATCCGCTGATATAGTCTTCTTTTCCAAGTACTGAAACATCCACTTCAATGGGCAACACTTTATTTTTAGCGATGGAAGTTGCCACCTTTTGAATATCATTTTCGTTTTTAATTTCATCTTTAAACTGTTGGGTTAAAACTCCAGCAACTGATTTTTTTTCTTCCTTTTGATTTGTATCTTCTTTTACTTCTTTATTCTGGCTACAACCAGATATTAAACATGCTGAAAATATTAAGGTAATTGTCACTAAAATTAATTTAAACTTTTTCATATTCTCCTCCTATGATTCAATTATAACATTCCTCATTGATAGATATCAATCAAAATAGATTCATATTCAAAAAAAGAGAACTTTATGATAGAGTTTTCAAACACTTTTATATTTTGAATATTATTAATTGTATATCCATAGCCCTACATTATTTTGCTTATTTTTCTTTTTAACTGCCTGTGCCACCGTCAAACTCGGGTAGCAATTGTCATTTATAAATAAATTTTATTCTAATAAATTTTTTTTAATAATCCTTGCTATACTTCATTTTTAAGTGACTTATCTATTTCATCAAATAATGCTGAACATTTTTGATATTCGGACTGTTTCAGTTCCAATATTATATTATTTACAAGATTATTACCATGATTTAATTTTGAAATTGCTTTAATATATTTTGATGCTTTATGATAAATCTCTCTGCTTTTAGCTTCTTTAAGAATATTATAAAATTCATTGACAAAATGATTATATAAATCATCATTATATTTATCTTTTAATAAGTCTATATTGTCCAGTAATAAATATCT
>DLAC01000011.1 GCA_002493865.1 Caryophanales bacterium UBA7057 | reverse complement strand
ATTCAAAGGGAGAATAAATTTCTTCCTTTTCTTATACTAAGATTTTTGATACAATAAATATACTGGTGGTGGTATTTATGACTTTTTATCAATTACAAGCAAGACTAAAGAATGGTGGTGTTATAAATCTTAATTTTGAAGATTTAAATTCCTCGTTAAATCAACTTGTTGAAATTGATCAATTTACCAATCCCTACAATTCTTGGGACTTTCTAGAACTAGCGAGTACACATGTAGAACACGAAATACCTTCCATGATTGAATCCATTCAAATAGCTGTCAAAGGAAAAGAATTCTGTTATTCTGCTTGTTTTAAAAATCCATATTTAGATGCCATTTTTAATGAAGTTTCTTTCACTTCTATTCGCCATAACCAAATTCCAATCAACAGCGATGCGTTTATCGAAATGGTAGAATTCCTATTTTCAGATTTAGAACAGAAAGGAGATAACTTTTTAAACAATTATCCCTATAAAAATCGATTTGCAGTAAAAGTGTATCGCTATTTAAATATTCATCCATTATCTGAAGAAGATTTGCGCGAACAAAGAATTTTAAAACAAGAAATCATCCATGAAATGAGTGAATATAAAGTATATCGCTCTCTTTGCATTTATAGAAAATCACTAGATCGAAAGAAGAATCAAATACCGGTGAAGAAAAAACGAGTAGAGATAGAAAAACCTTTAGAAACCATACCCACTGTTTTTAGGAAAGTGATTTATGAAGATGAAGAAGATGGGTTAGTTACTCAATATGCTTCCAATTGGGAAAATTCAAATGGAGAAGAAAGGGAAGAATTTTTAAGTGAAGAGGAAGTAAGAGAAATGGTGAAGACCTATGAATAATATTTTACTGTATCGTTCCTATTATACGGGATGTGAATATTTAGAAAATTTTCTAGATTATATAAAAATTCAAAAAAACTATTCTTTAGATACGCAAATTAGTTACGAAGAAGATTTGATAGAATTTCTAGGTTTTTGTAATTACCATAAATTTTCCTATTTAGATATTACTTATAGAGATGCTAAAAAATATCTTTTATATTTATACGAAGAAAGAAAAGAAAAAGCGACGACTGTTTCTAGAAAAATTTCTTCTATTCGAAGTTTTTACCGTTATTTATCAAATATGAGAGTGACTGATAATAGTGCCTTTTCTCTATTAGTGCTACCGAAAAAAGAAAGACGTCTTCCAAAATTTTTTGAATATAATGAATTAAAAGAAATGTTTCAAATTCCAGATTGTTCGAAAGATCTTGGACAAAGAGATGCTTTGATTTTAGAAATGCTTTACGCAACTGGAGTTCGTGTCAGTGAATTAGTGAATATTCAATTAGAAGATATTTCATTATCGAATAAAACCATTCGTATTTTAGGAAAAGGAAATAAGATGAGAATCGTCTACTTCAATGATATTACACTTAAACGTTTAAAATATTACTTGGAAAATGGAAGAGTTACTATGAATATAAAGAATTCCCCATATCTGTTTCTAAATCGAAGAGGGGGACAGTTGACGACCAGAAGAGTGGAACAAATCTTAGAAGAGATTATAAAGAAAACGGCAATTACAAAACATATTTCTCCCCATATGATTCGTCATAGTTTTGCGACACATTTATTAAATGAAGGATGTGATCTTCTTTCGGTTCAACAACTGTTAGGACATGAAAGTTTAAGTGCAACGAGTATTTATACACATATTACGAATGATCGAATTAAGGAAGTTTATTTAAAAGCCCATCCGAGAGCTAGAAAAACGAAGAATTCCAACTAAGAGAATGTAAAATCTAGTAAAAAAATAGAGATTTCTATTGTTTTACTAGAATTTTTTTTCTATACTAAAGGAGTCAGTAGATGAAAGGATGAGTGATGATGAAATACGTTTATTTGTTTAGCGAAGGAAACAAAGACATGCGTAATCTTCTTGGTGGAAAAGGTGCCAATTTAGCAGAAATGACGGGAATTGGATTACCAGTTCCAAGAGGATTTACAGTAACAACGGAGGCTTGTACAAAATATTACGAAGATGGGAAAGAAATTGCACCTGAAATTGTGAAGGAAATCGAAGAAAAAGTAGATGAACTAGAAAATATTACAGGAAAGAAATTAGGAGATGCGAAGAACCCATTACTAGTATCTGTTCGTAGTGGTGCGAGAGCAAGTATGCCAGGAATGATGGATACTGTATTAAACTTAGGAATGAATGATGAAGTAGCAAAGGGATTTAGTGAAGTTACCAAAAATCCAAGATTTGTATATGATTCATATCGAAGATTTATTCAGATGTTTGCAGATGTTGTTATGGGATTTCCAAAGAGTTCTTTTGAAAGATTATTTGATAAAATTAAGGAAGAAAAGAAAGTTACTTACGATACAGAATTAACAGCAGAAGATTTAATGGAAGTTGTAGATATCTACAAAGAAGAATATAAAAAACATGCAGGAAATGACTTTCCACAAGAGCCTAAGGTTCAAATGATGGAAGCAATTAAAGCTGTTTTTAGAAGTTGGAATAATGATCGTGCAATTACTTATAGGCGTTTAAATGATATCCCAAGTAGTTGGGGAACTGCAGTTAATGTTCAAGAAATGGTTTATGGTAACCGTGGAGATACGTCTGGAACGGGTGTTGCATTTACAAGAAATCCGGCAACTGGTGAAAAGGCATTGTTTGGTGAATATCTAATGAATGCACAAGGAGAAGATGTCGTTGCAGGAATTCGTACACCACAGCCTATTAATACGTTAAAAGAAACGATGCCAGAATGTTATGAGGAATTTGTTCGTATTTGTGATATTCTAGAAAACCATTATCGTGATATGCAAGATATGGAATTTACAATCGAAGATGGAAAACTTTTCATGCTTCAAACAAGAAATGGAAAAAGAACGGCACCTGCTGCTTTAAAGATTGCCGTAGATTTAGTAAGCGAGGGAATGCTTACGAAAGAGGAGGCTCTTTTAAAAGTAGAACCAAAACAATTAGATCAATTATTACATCCAAACTTCGATGCAGAAAGTTTGAAAGCAGCAAAAGTAGTGGCAAAAGGTCTTGCAGCTTCTCCAGGGGCAGCAACAGGAAAGATTTATTTTACTGCAGAAGATGTTATGAAAGCCCATGAAGCAGGGGAAAAGGACTTATTATTAGTTCGTCTAGAAACCTCTCCTGAAGATATTGAAGGAATGAATCTAGCACACGGAATTTTAACCATTCGTGGAGGTATGACTTCTCATGCTGCCGTGGTTGCACGTGGAATGGGAACTTGTTGTGTTTCTGGATGTGGAGAGCTTCAAATTGATGAAGAAAAGAAAACAGTGACTACAAAAGATGGCAAGACTTATCATGAGGGAGACTGGATGAGTTTAGATGGTTCTACTGGAAATGTGTATGGAGAACAGATTAAAACTGTAGATCCTGAAATTGTAGGGGATTTTGAAACCTTCATGGGATGGGCAGACAGTGTCCGTAGATTGAAAGTAAGAACGAATGCAGATAATCCAAAAGATGCAAAAGTGGCTCGTGACTTTGGTGCTGAAGGAATTGGACTTTGTCGTACAGAGCACATGTTCTTTGATGAAGAAAGAATATTCAATTTCCGTCGTATGATTACTGCTGAAACTGTAGAGGCAAGAGAAGAAGCACTTTCTAAAATTCTTCCATATCAAAGAGATGATTTCGAACAATTATTTAGAGTTATGGATGGATATGGAGTGACGATTCGTTTCTTAGATCCACCACTTCATGAATTCCTACCTCATACAGATGAAGAAATTAAACCACTTGCTGAAAGTTTAGGAATGACCTTTGAAGCTCTAAAGGCAAGAGTAGAATCCTTAAAAGAATTTAACCCAATGATGGGTCACCGTGGATGCCGATTGGCTGTTACTTATCCTGAAATTGCTAAAATGCAAACACGTGCTGTCATCGAAGCAGCTATCAATGTAAATAAAGACGGTTTAAACGTAGAACCTGAAATTATGATTCCGTTAGTTGGAGATACAAATGAATTAAAATATGTTAAGAATATCGTTTGTGAAACAGCGGATAGTATTATTAAAGAAAACAAAGTGGATCTAAAATATTCCGTTGGAACAATGATTGAAATTCCAAGAGCTGCATTAACGGCAGATAAGATTGCAGAAGATGCTGAATTCTTCTCATTTGGAACCAACGATTTAACACAAATGACCTATGGATTTAGTAGAGATGATGCAGGTAAATTCTTAGATGACTATTATAAACGAGGAATCTTTGAAAGTGATCCATTTGCAAAAGTAGACCAAGAAGGTGTTGGATCCCTTATGAAAATTGCAATTGAAAAAGGAAAGGCAACAAGACCAAACATTAAACTTGGTATTTGTGGAGAACATGGAGGAGATCCTTCTACTGTAGAATTCTGTCATGAGATTGGACTTACTTATGTATCTTGTAGCCCTTATCGAGTACCTCTTGCAAGACTAGCAGCAGCTCAGGCAGTTGTCAAAGAAAAGGAAAGCAAATAGTCCATAATAGCGAACAGTTTTAAATCTTATAATTACTAGAAATAATTAGATTAACTTACATTTAAAAAGTGATTTAAATTATAAATTAAAAAAATATGAAAATTAGATATTTATATCTAAATTAGACTAAGATAGAAACATCTTGGTCTTTTTTTGTTTATAAGACTCTTGTAATAAAAACTAGATAAGTAAAATTCTATAAAATTTGATAGAATTTAAACTAGGAAGGTGAAAAAATGCGATTAATTTATACAAAACCAAAATTAAGGGATTTGGCACAGGAATCAAGAATTGTCTTTGCAAGACAATTTAGGAGACTTCCTCAAGATGGAGTCTCAGAAAAATTAGGGTTACCTGGGGAAAGTAAGAGAATAAATATGGTGAAATATGAGAAGGGAGAAAGCACTCCGAAAGAAGATAGGCTTATTGAAATTGCTAATATTATAAAAACTAATCCTAAATCTATTGCAAAATACGATTTTGAAAATTTCTTAGATATAGTTTATAATGGTCAATTTATATCAATGACAATTTCTTCCTAAATTTAATTGCGATGAAAGAAAGTGCTTTAAAGGTCAAACAAAAATATTGGAATTACATGAAATTTATTTGACATCAAGATTAATATCTGATATAGTCTATATTGATTAGTACTCAGGAAACTTACGAAGCCCTGAGTCAATTTTTGTTTATGGGGGGAATATTATATGAAAGAGTATAAGCATAATGAAGAATTATTAGAACATTTGAAAAATAAAAATGTAATTATTGATGATGAAAATATAGCTTTAAATGTAATAGATAATTATTCTTATTATTCTGTTGTTAACACTTATAAATATGTCTTTAAAAAAGATGATAATACATATATCGAAAATGTTCGTTTCAATGAAATATATTCTTTATATAATTTCGATAAAAATATTAGAACTATCTTTCTAAAATATGCTTTAGAATTTGAATTAAAAATAAGAGGCGTGATGGGTAATATACTTGCTAAGAATTATGGACTTAAAAAATATCTTAATAAAATAAACTTTGATGAATTAGCAAATGAAGAGGATATAAATAATGTAATTGAATCGATAAATATAGAAATAGACAAAAACAAAGGTAAGCATCCTGCTATTACTCATTATGATCAAGCTTATGGTTTTATACCTCCATTTGTAGCAATTAAAATTTTATCTTTTGGGCAAATAAGTAGATGGTACGGTTTATTAAAGCAATCAGATAGAAATGAAATAGCAAAAAAGTTTAATGTATCACCAAAATTATTAAAACAAATTCTTATTAATATGACATTAGCTAGAAATATTTGTGCTCACTCGGATAGATTGTTTTCTTTCCATAGTAAATTCTTTATGACTTTTAGCTTAATAGATAACCGATATAAGGTAAATAATAATTCAACAAATTTATATATGTTAATTAGAAGTATGGAAAAATTTTTAAGTGAACAAGATTATAAAGATTTAATGAACTTAATTAATAAAGAATTTATTAAATTAAATGAATCTATTAAATCAATAGATGCAAGAGTAATTTTAAAAATCATGGGTTATCCTAATGTATAGTTAAATCAATAATACATATAATATTACTGATTAGTATTTAAGAAACTTACGAAGCCTTAAGTCAATCTGCCTAATTTCTTTTTAAGGGATTAGGTATTTTTAGTATTTAATGATATAATATTTGCGGGGTGGTACTATGAGTATTCTTACAAGTGCAAGTAGTTCTTCTGTTAGTAGAGGATATGATTATTATAAACATAATAAGGTTAATAATGTAAACCAATTGAATGACCATGAGTTTGAAGGCTATGTGGATGGAAGTTTAAAGAATCCTTACTATGTAAAAATAAATATAGAACACCCAAGAAAGTCATATTGTGATTGCCCGCATGCAAATGGAAATATTACTTGTAAACATATGATAGCATTGTATTTTGAATTATTTCCTGATGAGGTAGATGATTACGAATCTTGGCTAAATAGTGACTACGATGAAGAAGACGAAGAGGAATATTACGATTATGATAGTTACTATGATGAAGATGATGAATATTACGATAATAGATGCAATTCTAATTTCGAAAAACCATTATTTTTTGATATAGTATTAGAAAAATATGTAGATAATCTTGATATTGAACAGTTACGAGAAATTTTACTTACTGAACTAAAAAATAATGAAAAAAGAACATTTGAATTATATTTATTATCGTAATATTCAT
>DLAC01000016.1 GCA_002493865.1 Caryophanales bacterium UBA7057 | reverse complement strand
CACAAAGTTTTTTACAGACTCAATTTCTTGTATGTCTTTTTCTTTATTTTTATTTTGAGTTTGGAATCACTGCAACACTTCTTGCGATATCTACTAATTCATCCTGACTCATTACATCAGATACAATATAATAATCAATTCCATTACTACTCCAAGAGATAGAACTATCTGTTAATGCACCCACTGTATCAATTAAAAGATATGGTTCTCCATACGTTGGAATAATTGAAAATTCTTCTTCGATGCTTGCCGTTTCTTCTACCAATAGGAATGGCTTTTCTCCATCAAATGTCATAATGATTCTTTCCCCATCCGTTTTTGCTACCTTTTCTTCATTCGTTAATACAGTTCCTGCTGGAATATAAAGTGGATAAATAATATCCTCAATACTTCCTGTCTGTTCGCTTGGTGATGGCGATGGAGTTGGGGTTGGTGTCGAGCTAGGACTTGGGCTGGCTGTAGTACCATCGGTCGGTGTCGGTGTCGGAGTTGGTGTTGGAGCTTTTTCTGTCATAATCTGATTTAAATCAAAGGTAGAACTACTAATATTTGGATTCAAATCAATCCTTGTAAACGTAATCTTCATTTGCTCCGTTCCTTGTTCATCTACCACTTTTACTTCTTTTAAATTCATATCTGGATCGAGAGTTACTACTTGATTTACCAATTTTCTATTATTCGGATAATTTACAGAAGACTCAATGACATATTTTTCCTCATTTTCTGTAATCGTTCGATTATCATCATCTAGAATGTCATCTAGAATAGATTGAATTAAATATACCTGTGAATTATTATATGGCCATTCACTTTGAAATTTAAAACTTTTATTTAAAGATGGTGTTAATACATATACTTCATTTTCATTTTTTAAAATAATTTGTTCATGATTATTTGCTTTATTTTTTAAACTGACATTAAATTTATCTTTTTTCTGATAAGATACCTTTACATCATATTGATAAACATCTTCATTGTTCAGTATTTCTAAATTCCCTTCTAACTGATATGCTTTTAAGTCTTTATATTTTTTTTCAAAATCTTTTAAGACATTTTTCTTGCCATTTCCAAAACATCCTGTTGAAAAAAAGCAAATTCCTATCAGTAATATTAAAATTTTCTTTTTCACTTTTTCACCTCAACTTATCTTTCATTTCATTATATGAAAAAAAAAGGTCTATATTCATGAATAATTTTTTTATTTTTGTCTATTCTAATATTAGAAATTGATAAAGGAGGAAGAAAATGAAAACATTACAAAAAGTATGTTTAGTATTTACAATCATTGGTGCATTAAACTGGGGTTTAATCGGTCTTTTTGACTTCAATTTAGTAGAGACAATGTTTGGTGCTGACAATGTAATTACCAGAATCGTTTATGTATTAGTTGGAATTGCTGGTATTATTAATATCAGTTTATTATTTGAAGACTGGGATGATTAATACAATCTTCACTTCTTTTAAAAGAAAAAATCACTTTCTAAAAAGTGACTTTTTTTATTTATCCGCATAAATTCTAACACGAACTCGTTTTGTCTTAGATTCATAACTTAATCTAACATCTGGTCCTGTAACAGTTAATTCTACGTCATATTCACCTTCTGTATAGTTTTTAAGGTCAATGGTTGCGGTAATGGAAGATTCATCTAGGCTCGTAATGACATCACTACTTCCCTTAACAATGGCTGTTACTTTACTATCAGCTTCTGAGACTGCTTGTACTTTCAGACCTGCTCCTAAATTGGTTGGCGTAATTCCAATTCCTTCCACTTCTTTCGTTACTACATCATCTAAAACGACTTTGATATTTACCGTCTTAGAACTGATATCACGAACTCCAGATGGTTTCTTTAAGTTAATATTATATTCTTTACTTTCCGTTAAATCTGTTACATCAATTTCTACTGGAAGTTTTGTAATAGAATCTAATACTTTTTGGTCTCCATAAAGTGTAACTTTTGGTACAGAAGAAGTAATTTCTTTAATTGATTTGCCAAATGCTAAATCTCCTACCGGTGTAATCTCTAGTTCTACTTCTTTACTTGGAGATGCTACTTTGATGGTTGCTTCTACTGTCTCTGGAACAATCTCTACATCGACTGGTTGTCCCTTAGAATCATAGGCAATGAGTGGAATATCTGATAAAGAAATATTTCCTGCTTTAATGTTACTGATATTATCAATATCAATCAATGCTTTGACATTGGCGACTTCTTTTAGTTTGTATTCGGCTCCTTTAATAATTACATCATTTCTACTTAAATCAATATTATCAATAGATAATTTTCTGTCTAAATGATCTTGATGCAGAATATCGTAATCTAACTCCCTCGTTTCTGGAACCTTTTCATAAATTACAATGGTCGCAGTAGATGGATCAATTTTATAATTAATAGAAGATAGGCTCTGGTTATATTTTAAGCTTACCTTATGACTTCCTGGTTTCAATCCTGTTAAATCAACAGAAACTCCATTATTCGGATATTGCCTTGCGATATATAATTGAGATTTTGAACCAATTAATGTAATATCGGCAGTCGTCGGTAATCCCTCGATCACATAGGCTTCTGCGTTATACTCTGCAATCACAGGGCGATTATATAAAACTTCTGCTTGTTTATTGATTAATGTATTTGAATTTTGATCTACAATAAAGAAAATGACAAAGGCAAAGACTAAAGATAACACAATTAGTGTTTGCTTTTTATTTAAAAATTTTTCTAGTTCTTTTCCATTATTCTTTGTAAAATCTGTAAATGATAATATTCCTTTCGTAATTGGAGTAATTAACCATTTATCGAAGAACAATAGAATTCTTTTAATCATATTACTTATTTTCTTCATAAATCTCTTCCTCATCTAATTCATCTAGCATTTCATCTTCTTGTTTTGGTCTTAATTCATCAATTAACATCATTCGAACATCATCTAATGACAAGTTATAGAATAACTCACCTTTTACAGCAATGGACATTCTTCCTGTCTCTTCGCTGACTACGACACTGATAGCATCACTTTCTTCTGCAATTCCAAGAGCTGCTCTATGACGAGTTCCAAATTTTTTACTTACTTTGGAACTACTACTTGTTGGAAATACCGCACCTGCGCAGCTGATTCTATCTCCTTGAATGACTACGCCACCATCATGTAGTGGGTTGTTTGGAAAGAAAATAGAAATTAATAAGTCACTAGATAAATCGGCATATACTTTTTTTGCTTTGTCGATATAGTTTAATAGACTTGTATCCCTTTCAATCACAATTAAAGCACCAATTCTTGCTTTTCTTAAATAGTCAACTGCCTGTACAATTTCATATACTAAGTGTTCTCTTTCATCAACTGTCAGTACTTTGTGTCTTCCTAACAGTTGTGTTCTTCCTAATTGTTCTAACACATTTCTAATCTCAGGTTGAAATATAATAATAAGTGCCAAAGGTCCCCACATCATAATATATTCAAGTAGTAATCCAATCGTTGTAAGTCCAAAGAAATCACTCACAACTTTTAATATTAAAATTAAGGCAACTCCCTTAAATAGTAAAGTTAGTTTTACATTATTTCGGATATTTTTTAATACATAATAGATGATTAACCAAACTAAGGAAATGTCTACTATTTTCTTTATAATTACTAGTATATTGTCTAAAGTCATCATACTTTGTTTCCTCCATTAACTTTTTTATTATATCAAAAAAAATATTGAATAGTAAAGTTTTGTACTAGGATTGATTGATTTTTACATCACTTGTAGATCCAAAATCAATCACTGTCGTTGGTTTCTTCGTTTCCTCCCCTTCTGCTTGCTTTACATTCATATCCTTACTTACTTCAGGATTACTATTGATTGCTAGCATTTCTGTTTTTGTAGGAGAGGTAGTTACTTCTACTGCTGGAATTGGCGTAGAAACTCCTTCTTTTGGAAGATTAAAATTTAAATCTAAAATTTCTGTTTTTCCCAACTCTTCTTCTGTCTTTTTCGGTGGAAGAGATACAATTTCTAATACTTCTGTTTTTTCTAAGGCAGATTCACTCATCTTTGGTGGGGTAATTTCTAAGGCAGGGGCTTTCTTCTCTTCTTTTGAAACTGTTTTAGGTTCGGATACAATACTTAAAACTTCTGTTTTTTCTAATTCCGCTTGTTTTTGCAGTTGCTCTTTCGTAATCACATCTAATAATTCCGTTTTTTCTAAATCAGGTTTTTCTTCTTTCTTTTTCTCTTTTGTAGAAATAATCAAAGTCCCTGCTTTTTCTGGTTTTGGTGCATCCACTACTTGAATTTTACTATTTTCTTCATTTCTTAATTTATAGCGTTCCATAATAAATCCAATAATGCCCATAATCGCTAGTATCGATAGAATTAGAACCACGATGTAAATAGGTCCATCCATTACATCCCTAAAAAAATGTATCATTTTGCCACCTCTTATTCTATAAAAGATTATATCATAAGTTCCTGGATCATGGTAGAAAATATTTTCTTATTTTTCTTTATTTAAATTGTAATATTTTTGAACCAATTCCCTTTTGTAATAGTCTAGTCTTCCCTCTGGTAATATCAAGGTTCTTTCTACTCCTAAGGAATCGACAAATTCCGGATTATGAGAAACCAAGATAATAGTTCCCTGAAAGGTTTTTAAATTTTTGGCAATGATTTTTTGTGTTTCGGGATCTAAGTGATTCGTTGGTTCATCTAATATTAAGAGATTTGCCTTTTGTAAGGTAAGTTTCGCAAGAGCCAGTCTAGACCTTTCCCCAGGAGATAAGACCGATGCCTTTTTATAGAGTTCATCTCCTTGAAACAAAAATTTTCCAAGAACTCCACGAGACTCATTTTCAGTTAAATTAAATTCTTGTAAATTCTCGATTAGATTTTGATCTAAGTTTAATAATTCATGTTCTTGAGCGTAATAACCAATATCTGTTTTTGGTCCTAAAATAATGCTACCAGAATCGGGAGTTAAGGCTCCCACAATTAACTTTAAAAGAGTACTTTTCCCTACTCCATTTTCCCCAACAATTAGAAATCTCTCTCCTCTTGGAATTTCTAAATTTATTTTATAAAGCAAGTTTCTTTTTGCTTTTTTATCATATTTAAAGTTTAGATTCTCGATTTTTAAGGGAAATGAGGTACTCTCTCTTCCTTGATGAAGATCAATTCTTGCAGTTTTTTGTTTTTTTTCAATTACAACTGCATTTTCTTCTAATCGTGCCAGTTTTTTCTGTCTATCTTTCGCAATTTTGGCTTTCTTTTCATTTCCATGAATATATTTATCGATAATTCTTTGTAAATGTTCTCGTTCTTTCTGCTCCTTGATAGCTTCTTTTTCTAGTCTAAGTTCCCGTTCTTTTCGAATTCTTTCAAACTGCTCATAATTTCCTGAAAATAATTCCATTTGATGCGTTCGTTTATCTAGATATAGAATATGAGAAACAATTTGATTTAAAAAAGCAGTATCATGTGAAATAATAAGAACACTTCCATCATAGTTTTTTAAATAGTCAATTACAAAGTCTTTGGTAGATTGATCTAAGTGGTTGGTTGGTTCATCTAATAAAATCATTTCAGGTTTTGAATAAAGTAGACGAAGAAAAGCAATCTTTGACTTCTGTCCACCAGAAAGCCTCGATAATGGTAAATCTAGGAGTGTATCTTCTATATTCATTCCCGCAATTAGTTTTAGTAATTCTTCCTCTGCTCGATATGGTTCAAAGTATTCTAATTCACTTTGTAGGTTTTCTACTTTTTTTAATTTTTTATTAATTTCTTTTTCCTCTTGAATCGAAGCCATTTCTTCATATAATTTTGTAATTTGATTTTCTAATTTCTGAATCGGTCTTCCTGTTAATAAGTAATCAAATACAGACATTTCTGTTTCTGGAACTTCATCTGTAATTACTTGTGGAAGCCATGAAATTCTTGTTTTTTTATAAAATGTAATCGTACCTTGATCTGGTTCTATCTGTTTTAATAGAAGCTTAAAGAATGTTGTTTTTCCCGCTCCATTGGACCCAACAATGCCAATTTTTTTCATTTCTGGTAACTGAATCGTTATATTTTCAAAAATTGTTTCAAAGCCAAACGAAAGGCTCAAGTTTTTTATATTCATATTCAAACACCACTTCTTCACTATTTTATCAAAGTTCTATTTTACAAACAACCTAGTTTTTTTGAAAAAAGGATAGTCAAGAAGAAGAAAATATGTTACTATAAATAAGAAAAAAGTTATGCCGACTTAGCACAGTTGGTAGTGCAACGCACTCGTAACGCGTAGGTCGCTGGTTCAAATCCGGCAGTCGGCACCAGATTGATAGGAAACTCGAAATTTTCGAGTGCAATAGAAGACGACTTGTCAAAAAGTCGTTTTTATGTTATTATGTATTTAGCAAGAAAACTTGCATAAAATAAAAAAGGGAAATATTCAGTTTTAGCAAGTTGAATGTCTACCCGTTTAATTTAAGACAGACATTTAATCTAATGTAAGATTAAGTGTCATTTTTTTATTACTACTATCATAATGATAAGGAGAAATAAAATGATAGCAATGAACTTAAGAACTTTAATAATAACGGTCTTAGTTTTCATTTTTATCAAACCTCCTCTCTATTAGAGATTTGGTAGACACTCAACAACTGATATTCCCCAAAGTAATTATTTTAAACAAGCAAACATAATAAAAATTCATAAAAATATTTTTATAAATCCACCTATAGGTTGATACCTGTATCAAAATATCTAAGGGTTAAATATTTTGCACAAAAAAATATAAAAATTATTCTATAATAGATTCTGTCTCAGGGGGAATTAAATTATGACTTTATTGTTTACCGATGAAGAAAAAGTTTGTTTAAAAGAAAATTTAGAATATGTAATTTGCTTATTTTATGATGCCCATGAAGAATTAAAAAAATATTGTAGTGGTTTAAGCGAAGATTTACTTTCTACATATTTCGAATATAGTTATGAGAGAATAATTTTCTTTAGTCCAAAAGGTGCTAAAGATACATATCATAATTATTATTGCTTTGTCTTTGCGACCATTATGAAAAATATTTTTCCTGAGTTTAAATTTTATGCTAGATTTGATGAAGAACATGTTGCCCTGGGTGATTCCGACTATATTTTTGATATTTGTGGAATATATAAGAAGCAAAATGGGGAATTCCGTGATATAGAAGGTGCTCTATATTTTGACGTAACGAATGATGAAGACTTTTTATTTGATTTAAACCACTATTTTTCTAAATTACATCGAGATTTAGAAAATAAATTAAGGGAATTATTTTATAGTAAAGTGAGAAATTTTTTAGAAAGTAAAATGATTAGTAATAAGCAAAAGGTCAAGCATTAATTTTTACGGAGTTGTAGATAACTATAATAATAGTACTAGATGGAAAACAACTTGCTAAAAGCCTTTTTTTATGTTACTATGTATTTAGCAAGAAAACTTGCATACAATAAAAAAGGAACATTCAATATGCCGATGTTGAGTGTTGTCGTTTAAATGGGTACCACCTAAATCATTGGATGAGTTAGGTGGATTTCTTTTATATTAAAGTTATAAATAACAATAGTAGTAAAAGGAAGATAATAATTACTAAAGCAAAGATTAATAAATCTTTCTTGTTCATTGTATCGCCTCCCTTCTTTATGAAGTTTGGCTCCACCCAACCTACTAAATGTTCCTAATAGGAGTATATAATATGTATTGTGATAATACAATCGAACAAACCATTTTTATTTAAAAAATTAAAAGTGCACTTTCCTTATGTATAAAAATTTTTTTTAACCATACCCGAAATCAGGATAAGTTAAGAAATTTTAGTTAAAAATGAAAAACTTTGTATTCCAAATTTTCATATATTTTGTTATAATGAGTGCAATTAGGAGTGATGTATATGTTTAAAGTATTCCAAATGAAGTCAATTATGTTGTTAATCATGATGACTGTAGTCGGAGGTACCATAACCCAATCTTTACCTATATTTGATTATGCACATACATTTAAAAAGTCACAGAATGTTCATACAAAAGAAAACGATATAAATGATGTAACAAATGATGCCAAAAAGGAACAAAAAAAGGATGACTCAAAAGACTCAAATTTATTGGAGGAAAATCATTCAAATAATGATTCCGAAAATCATGACAATCAGATCAATCAGCAGAAACCGGCTCGTTCTAATCCAGAAACATCAAAGCCTACGAATCATATAAATACAAAAGAATCTACTAGCTCTCAGACGGAAAAATCAAATAACATCAGTAATCAAAATACAGAAGTTCAAACGAATGCCCAGTTACAAGAACCAAGCCATACTAGTGATATAAGTAGGCAAGAAATTGCTAGTCCTCAGTTAGAAAATCAAAGTAACACAAATACAGAAAGCGAGAACAATCAAAATACTACTGTAAAAGTAGAAATACCAACCATTCATTATGATAGAACTACTTCTATTTATGAAAATGATAATATAACCTTACTAAGAGTAGAATATTATGTAAATAATCAATTAACTTATTACTCTGTAGTTGAACAGTTTGATGCTGCGACAAAGTCATATACTGAAAAGATTTATCAATGTAACCGTGAAACGAACATTGATCCTTTAGTCCGTACAGATATATATATGAATGGAAATTTAGTAAAGTCATATTAATATGTTATCATTTGATACCAAACTCCACTTTCAGTTGGAGTTTTTATATGCTTAAATTTTAATTGTCTTTTGTTTGAACTTATGCTATAATATGTTTATTTTTAAAGGGGGATTATTTATGAAAATTTATAGAGTTGTGCCTAATGGTTTTCTAACAGGTAGAAGACTTGAGACTACAGATAAAGTTGCTGCAGAAGCCGTATATTATGAAATGGGATATACACCTTTTTCAGGAAACCCAGGAAATCATGATTTTAACTCACTAGATTGTGACAATCTTCAGGGAAAATATTTTTATTTATTTGCTGAAGACGCTATTTTTGAGGGAAATAAATTAATGATTAATTATCACCGTTTAAGGAGCGATACATGTTCCATGTTAGAGTATGATGTTCCAATAGATATCATTATGAAACATATTGGTTATGGAGATTATACAACCGATATATTTCCTTTACACCTAATAGAGTCCTTTATTGAGAAGGACGATTTGGGTAACAATGTAACCCACTCTCATGAGATGGATGAAAATGAAAAATTAAAGTACTTATTAGCATTTTTTAAACAATCACTAAATACAATCAGCAAATATGGTGTCAATTCTATGGACGATTTAGAATACTATGAAGATTTATTTAAAACTACTGATTTCTTATCAATCACGGATGAAGAAATCAAACAAACTTTATTAAATAGTGAGTATTATTCTACATTCTTAAATCAACAACGTGAATTAGTATCATCACCTTATATTACAGGTAGAGTACTACCAGTGAATCCAGAATTTCTTAGTTATGAGTTAAATAGTAATTATGATAAAATCAAAGAATACTACCAAAATCTAGGAGTCAGATATGAATTTTCAGAGGAACATCGAGAATTTAAAAAAGAACTTTTAAATACTATCAATCAAGGAAATCAAGATCAGGGAAAAATTAAAAGTTTATTAGAATCAAAAAAGTATATATAAATATGATGAAATTAGAATCATTTATTTACTAAAATACACTTTTACTTTATAATAGTTATCAGTCTTTTAGGAGGAAGCATTTATGGATGAAATATCATATGAAAACATCGATTTATTTTATTATCATGCCATTGATATTGATTTCTTTAGACTTTCCTCTATTTTAGAACATGGGATTCTATCAAAAGAAGCAGCCTCTGATCTAAATATAAAATACTTTTATCGAAATTATACGCATGCCAGTTGTAAGGAACAATATATCTCCATCAGTCATTTTCCACAAACGATTTTTAGATATTATAGAATTCAGAACGAGTTATATGATTTTAATACGAATAAAATTACCTTTATTCTTTCTGGAAATCTGGATGCCCTCGAAAAGCAATCTCATAAAAAGAGATATCATTATACAAATGAAAGACATATTTCTTATCGAATAAATCCAGATGATATCTTAGGTATTTTAATTAGAGAAATTGATGCCAATAAGCTGATTTCTGATATTGCATTTAACGTTAAATATACAGATAAAGAATTTCTAGAATTTAAAGTTTTTTCAACGATTCATTTCTTTATAGATTATTTTGGTTCCTTTGGAAATATAGATACTATTTATAACCTGATTGGAAAATTAAGAGAAGCTCAAATTACTGGTAGTCCAGACAATGACATTATAAAAAAAATTGTAGAAGAAATGCGTAAGCGAATTCATGGTATTTTATCGATTGCTTTAGATACTAAAAATCCTACACTACTAGATGCTATCCAGTATTTCAATCAGAATCGTTACCCTATTTATCTTATGAATCCATATGATATTCAAAAACTTGGAAATCCATTAAGAGATAGTGATCCTAGAATTGAAAGGTTAGAAAAGTATACAACAATTACAAAGAGTGAATTCAGAAAGAAAGAAGCAACCGATAAAAAGATTTTCAAACTACTCAGTAAAATGTCTGAGGATGGATGTAATATTTACTTTGATTACTTATCTGGATCTTTTACAGAAAATGATTACAAAATTCTTCAAAAAATTAAACAATTAAAATAGAATATTTAGTCTTAGAGGAGAAACTAGAATGAAAACAATGATTGATCAAAAAGAAATTATATCTATTGCATTACTCTATGAATATATAATTTATGGAGATGCGTTATCAAAGGAAAAAGGAAAAGAATTTACAAAAGCAATTCAACAGGAATTGGATTACATGAACAGTTCTTATGAAATTGATATTCATGAGACAGAAGATGAGGATTTTTCATTTGAACATTATCCTTGGATTCAGGAAGATAAGAAACATCAAACTTATCAACTGTGTGACTTCGAAAAAAACAAAAGAAAAATCTGGGAATGGTATCAAAAACTACCAATGGAAATTACTCATGCCTCTTTAAAAGAGGGTCCACTATTGGAAATTCCTGTAACTAAGGAAACTTTTGAAATTCAGAAAAGGTACAAACTAGAATCAGGAACTAAGGATATTTATTCATTAGAAGAAGCAAGAGCCAAAGAAATAGTCAAAGAAATCTTAGAACAAGATGGTTGCAAAAATATTCGAATTCTTTCTGCTAGGCCTGTTCAACTGGATGATAAGGCTTACAGAGTTTCTTATCAATGTGATATGGCCTATGAATATGCCAATGTATTAAGAAGAAAAGATCTTTTAAATCCATATTTAAGAAAACAGTCAAAAACCATTGCCATTAGTGATACTGCTCTTTTAGGAGCTAATTATCAAGATTCAATAGAAGGAATTCAAATGTTAAATTCTCTACAGAAAGATGGATATAAAATTGTAATCTTATCGAATCGTCCTGAATATTGTATGAGAAAAATTGGAGGATTTACTCCCAAAAAAGAAAATGTTTATTATAGGTATTTGGGTCCTAGTCAAGAAAAAGGAAAAGGAATTCATATTACATACTTTGATGAAGCTATCTTTAGTGAAGAGTCAATACTAAAGGAAATGCACTTAAAGGCAGACTTTACTATCTTTGGAAATGGAATTAAAGTATTTGATAAGAACGATGAGACTATTTATGAGGGTTCTTATATTGATTCTGCTACTCTTGAGAGAATGGTTAAAAACTTTAGGGATTGTGGATATATATCTTATGGAGAGAAAATTTCCTTACAAAAAGATAGTCTAGGAGATCAGTGTTTTAAACAAGGAGATAGAGTCTATAAGTTCTTTACTCCTGAGATTGGAACTGAAACAGCAAATGATAGAGTTTATGGTATGCAATGTAGTGGGATTTGTTCTTACTATGATGATTTAATTATTGAATATATAGAAAAAGAAAATCCAACCATTAGGGGATATTCACTAAATTTAAAACCATGTTTTTATCAAAGAAATGTAAATAAACAATCTGCCTTTCAAAGTTTATTAGAACAGAATCATGGCATTGATATTGATCATACATCCTTTATTTTAAATGAACCAACCGATGATGTTCTTCTTCTAGAATATGGTGACTTATCCTACTGTTTGGGATCTGATTTAGAAGAACCAAAAGAGGACGAAGATACCCTTGTTAAAATTCTAAATAAAATTAGTAGATAGGAAGAAAAATGAGTTTTCTTCCTTTTCCATCTGTTTCCTATATGATTATTTATGATATAATGAAAAAAGTTAGAGGTGATTATCTTGAATATTTATCATTCTTTAAATTTAGTACTTGATTATATCGAAGAACATTTAGATGAAAAAATTGATTATAAAGTTTTAGCGGGAATGCTACTTACCAATGAATATACAATGCAACGACTTTTTAGTTTGCTTACCAATATGACATTAACTGAGTATATTAGAAATCGTCGTCTTTCTCAAGCAGGTTATGACCTTACAGAAAGAAATGAAAAAATTGTGGATGTAGCGATTAAATATCAGTATGAAAATGCTACTTCTTTTTCAAGAGCATTTGAAAAATTCTATGGAATTAAACCGAGTGAATTAAAGAAAAACACTTCTGGATTTAAAGAGTTTCCAAAGTTGTTCTTTGAAGAAGTGGAACCAACCTTTGAACCTTTTCAGTATGACATCATTCACCTACCCGAACTTACCTTATATGGAAAAGCGAAAAAAACTACCAAAGAGACAATTCAAGAAGATGCCCCTAAGTTTTTTAAAGAAATGGAACAAAAATATTTAGATACTTATGGGCCGGTTCAATTTGGAATGGTTTCTTATGAAGATCGCTTTGAAAGTGATAATTTTAAATATTGGGTCTTATATGAAAAAGAAATTCCTGGGTTACAAAAATATGTAATTCCTGCATCTAGATATTTATCTTTTCATATTTCTTCCCAAAGTTCTTCCTCCATTCAGAAATTATCTCGCTCTTTTTACACACAATTTATGTTAGGATGTAAATATAAAATCCGAGAGCTTCCAGAGTTAGAATATTATCATGACGATGTGACAGATTTTCTTGTTCCTATTGAAGACTGACAAATTTTGTAAGAAAAAAATCAGTCTTTTTCTTTTGAAATTTAGTATACTTTCTATCAAGAAAGGGGGAAAGTATATGAAAAAAAGAATGGAAATTTTCTTAGAACAAGGAAATATTTCAAAGGAACGTTGGCACGATTTCATAATTCATATGAATCAATATCAAGGATCACTTCATTCTTGGTGTCTAGAAATGCATTTTAATAAGAATAAAATTCGTTATTACTTAGAAGCAAATTCTCTGTTATCACCGATTCTTAGTGGATTTCCAGAGTTTGTTTTTAGAGAATGTGAACCAATGAAACAAGAAAGAATTCATAAACGCTTCCCTACTTACTTAGGGACTGGAAAATCATCTCATGAAATCTTTGATTTACTTTCGATTAAAAAGAACAAAGAGCTATATAAAATAAGAATTCAAGTAATCCCTTTTTGTAAAGAACATTTTTATTCTTCTATCTATTTATTTTTTCAAACAAAGAATCATCAATATAAAAAGAAACTGTTATTAACAACTGCTTCTTCTACTCTATCTTCTCCAAGTGAAGAAGAGCAAAGGTTCTTTTATGAAAAACTACCAAAGTATTTAAATCTTCAAAAGTCTATTCATCTTTTCTCCCAAATACCAAAAAACTCAATTTTTACGGTAGAGCCATTTCCTTACTCTTCCTCTACTCATTATTTCAATATAGAAAATTTCTCTTTTAACAAACATTCACTCATTGTTGGTTCCAGTGGAACTGGAAAATCTAAGTTTATCAGTTCTTATATTGAACAAATTCAAAAATATCAGGGTTCAGATTCTCAGTATAAAGTAATGATTATCGACCCACACGCATCGTTAGAAAAAGATTTAGGTGGATTTGATCAAACGGAAATCATTCACTTTCATCAAGCAGAAAAAGGGGTTGACTTATTCTTAAATGAAACGGATGATTTTGTTTCTACCACGGAACTTTTATTATCCTTATTTAGAAATCTACTTGCGAGTCAATATAATTCTAAATTAGAACGTGTTCTACGGTATTCGATTCTTCTTCTTTTATATCATCATCAATTTACTTTTTCTAATTTAAGATGCTTACTATTAGAATTAGAATATAGAAATCAGTTATTACAAGAGTTAGAAGAAATTCTACCAGTACAAGTAACAGAATTCTTCTTAACAGATTTTACAGAATTAAAGTCTAAGTCTTATAGTGAAGCAATTTCTCCCATTATTTCTTTTATCGATGAAATGCAGTTAGTCCCTATCTTTCAAAAAGAAAATCAAGAAAGAAATTTAGAAAATCTTCTAGAAAATAATTTCTTAACTATTTTTTCCCTAGATCGAACCAAATTAGGAGACAAGATTACGAAAACCATTGCGTCTCTACTCATGCAGCAGGTACTTGGAATCATTCAGAATAAGAAATTTGATGAACATTTAATTCTGATTATAGATGAAGTCGCAGTGGTTGAAAATCCAATGATTGAAAGACTTCTATCAGAAGCTAGAAAGTATGGATTATCTCTCGTATTAGCAGGACAATACTTTAATCAAATTAGTCCAAGTTTACAAAATGCCATTTTCTCAAATGTAGTGAATTATTTTTCATTTCGTATTTCAAGGTTAGATGCTACTCTACTTTCTGATATGTTAGAGATGGAACTAGTCAAAGAAAATACAAAAGAAAAAAAGATTCAGCTTCTAACTGAACTTGCGGATCGAGAGTGTGTTATAAGAATTCAAAACCATGGAGAATTAGTACCAGCTTTTCTAGGAAGAACCATTGATTTTGAAAAAAAGGAAAAACAAGATAGAAAGGAAATAAATAATTCTCCTTCTACAGTGGAACACTTGTCTATTTCTAATTTTCTTAAAGAATTAGATTGTATGAAGATGATGAATTTAAAAATTATGAGGTGATGTTATGGATGAACAAAAAGCACTTGAAATGGTGCAAAATATTTTTATGAGTGTATTTCGGAGAGAAACCACCCTATCTTTAGATGAAATTAAAGAAAAGTTTGCATCACTCATCAAACTTCCAATCGAAGTTCATGACTCTACAACAGGAGAAGCAACATGGACGGATGGACAAGCAGAGTTTTACATTACACAAAAAAACATGGAAAAAGTTGATTTTTCCACTGGATGGATGAAAAAGGAACTTACCTTTCATTCTATGGAAGAACTATTAGAATCTTGGAAGCAAATGAATTATAAAACAACAGAACGTCTTTATAATTGTGAAGACTGTAGTAAGAGTGATACACTTTATAATTGTATTTCTTCTTATCATTCTCTCAATTGCAGACAGTCTAAAAATATTATTTATTCAGAGGGTTGTGGGGACTGTGAATATTTAATTGCTTGTAAAAACAGTGGAAATTGTAATTACTGTATCAATGTATACGATTCTGGAACTTGTAGTAATAGTTACTCAGTGACTTGTTCTAGTAAAATTAGTAACTCTCTCATGATTCAAGATTGTTTCAATCTCCATGAATGTATTTTCTGTAGTCATATTGCCAATAAACGTTATTGTATCTGTAATACACAATTCGAAAAGGAAGAATACTTTCAGTGGAAGAAGTTAATTGTTGATTGGATTTTTAGTAAAATTAGATAGTCCCTCCACTCATGATTCTAAATTTAGAAACAGTATCCCAAATTTCTCTTAGTAAATCAAAATTTTGATTTGGATCTAGCATTAGTTTCGCTAGATGGTCTAGTTCTATTAACTCACTCTCATCTAGTTTAAACTTCTCTTCTCTTAAATACTTTGGATAGTGAACATAAATGATCTCATCATTCATTAAACAATGAAAATCATAAAATAAAGCAGTGGTTAATGATTCCATTAATTTAGATTCACTCGTTCCATAATAGGCATGCCCTAATCGAATCGAGTCGAGTCTTTTTTCTCTATAGGCCAACCATACTTCTGCAGCCGTTAGGAATTTATCACTTGGAATATCATAAATATCAAAGTCAATATTATCATTACAACAACAATCTGCATCTACAAATTTCCATTTTTTACTTTTGGCATCATAGTATTCTGTAATCCAATGATCCCAAAAGATTCCACTATCTGTTGGATACTCTGCAAAGCCACTTCTAACTCTTGCAGGGATTTTCTTTGCTTTGAGCGTTGATGCAAGAAGTAAGGCTTGTCCTCTACAGGTTACATAAATTTTATTCGTTGCTTCCCGATTCACTGAATAATGAGAATCTCTTCTTAGAATTTCTGCTAACATGCTAATAGAATTTGGGAATATATCATCTTCTCTTAAGAGTCTCATATCCGATATTTGAGTCATATCTCCCCAAAAACTATCTTTTGAATTTCTGATTTCCTTCTTTTTAAAAGCAATCGGATGAATCGTTTGCATTCTTTGTAAAAGACATAATTCTTTGATATCATCTGGTAAATTCCTAGCAAAGTCTGTATAAAGTCCTAAGTCCGTATAACAACTTGTCTCTTTATAAAAATCCATCATCTTTTTCATACTACTTTCCTTTCAGCCATTTTATAATAAAATAATCTCACTAGTTCAAATAATAAAACTTAGAAAGACTTTTTATCCATATTTATGAATCTTGAAAATATAATTTTATATTCTACCATTCTTCACCTTTTTTTCTAAGATTTTAACTTGTTCGATTATTTTATAAACATTCTTAGTATATAATTTTTACAGGAACATTTAATAAGTTGGGTGGAGCCAATCTTCTTAACAGAAGGGAGGCGATACAATGAACAAGAAGGATTTTTTAATTCTATCTTTAGTAATAATTATCTTCCTTTTACTATTCTTACTATTTATAGTTTTAATATAAAAGAAATCCACCTAACTCTAGCATAGATTTAGGTGGAAACCAAAATTTATTAGGCAACACTCAACATGCGATTATTGAATGTTCCTTTTTTATTTTATGCAAGTTTCCTTGACACATTCATAATAGCATATTTTTTTGTTCTTGTCAAAAATCATGTTTAAGAAATTTTGCTCTAAATTTTAGTTTGTTCGCTTGTTTTAGTTTTGACGTTATAGTACAATTTCTATTAGGAAATACTAACTGTTGAGTACTTGCCAACTTCTTATGGAAGGGGGCTTGATATTATGAAGAAAAAAGATTTGTTAATCTCATTTCTAATATTAATTATCATTTTATTAATAGTCTCTTTAATGATTCTATCTATAAAAAAATAGTACTCAATCTGCAATTAGATTAAGTACTGAACCAAATATTTAGGGTAAGTACTCAACAACGCAAAGTTAAGTATTTCCCTTTTTTATTTTATGCAAGTTTCCTTGACACATTCATAATAACATATTTTTTTGTTCTTGTCAAAAATCATCTCAACAGTCTGAGAGACTATATTTTCATGTAATTTTTTTCTTTTTAGAAAAATTAATTACTCTTTGGTTTTGTTAAATCCTCATATTCTTGTTGAACATTTTTTTGTTTTTCCATAGTACGCTTCAAAATTTGGTTGGTATTCACTGCATCTTCTTCTATTTTTTTGAAAGCTTTTTTCTGTTTCCTTTGATATTTTTCAATCCACTCTTTCAGCCATAAATAGTAAAGTAATCCTTCAGTCGCTCCAAGAATTAATCCCAATCCAGTTCCCCCAACAGTATATGGAGTATTATATTTTGTACTAGGCACAACTTCATTAAAATCTTGGTAAGTCTCTGTAACATAGATTTGAGGTTCTGTTAAATATTTCGAATTTGGAACCGATGAAGTAGAATCTTCATATGGATATTTTTTTACTAAATTATTATAGTCAATCGTATCTGGTGTTAAATGAAAATCATCATCTAATAAATCTTCTTCTGGTACTACATAATCATAAACTACGCAATTTCTAGAATAACTAGAACCGGAAAGATTTTTCTTCCAAGGATCACATATTGTGACACTCGCAACATAATTTGTATTTAATTCCTCATAACTTTCAGAAGAAGAAACTACTTCACCAGAATCCATATCCACTGTAGTTGTATAAGTTTTTGTAAGTAGTACTTGAGAAGATAAATGTTTTCCAAGTTTATTTCCAAGAAAAGGGCAAGAAAGTGGAATTGCAATCACTGGTACCAAAGACAAATTAAAAAATACCTTTTTCGCTTTAATCATATTTCGATTCAGCTTTAATTTTAATAATGTTTCTTTGTATTTTTCAATATTTTTACTAAACTCATCCAAAGAATTTTTTAAATGGTCTATATGATTTTTTCTTTCACTCTCTAAGAAGTTTTGTTTTTCTTCATATTCCCTAGCATCTTTTTCACGAGACATAATTTTCTTATCTTGAAGTGCACATTCATAAAGAACGGAGCTATTAATATAATCTGCATCCAAATCTCCTTTGTATTCAGAAACATCAATGGATTTTCGAACCTTAGAAGCAAGATGTTCTCTTAAATAATCACTATGTGTCTCTTCAATTGCAGTTAACAAGTCACCATTTCCAATAAAACTTAATGTCTTTAATGAAGCAAATAAGGTTTCTATTGCCCTATCCATAAGTTTTGTAAATTGATGAATTTTATCGTCATTCTTAGTATTGATGATCATAGAGGCAAGATTCTTATTTTTTTCTACATAAGCATCCATAGATATATCCATATCCTTACGGAAAATATTTTTAGTATCCTGTTTCACGTCTTGAATACAATCACTTAATTCTTTATAGATATTATAGATAGTCAAATCTTTTGAAAAAGAAGATAATTCATTGGCCAAAGAAGTATATCTGATATCAACACCAAAACTTCCCAAAGTTTTTTCTTCCTCAGTTAATACTTCATTTCTAGGAATTCTTTTTTCAATTTCTGAATACTGATCATATAATTTAGAAAAACCTTTACTATCCATAATAGATTCTAAATTTTGTAAGATTCCTTTGATATTTTCATTTTCTGTATAGATTCTTTCTAACGTTGGATGTGTTAAATCTGCTCTCATATACATAACCCCCAATCAATTTATAACTGAACTGTATTTTATCACAAAGTGTTCATTTTGACAAGAAATTCTCTTTCTTGATTTTTTTTCATTTTTGCGATATTATATAAACGGTTTTTATCAAAAAAGGGGGAAATCATATGCATAGACTAGATTCTAATAAGCTTCCATTTCTGATTGCTCCATACGTATTAGGAACCGGGTTACTGATTGGAGGAGCTCTTTCAGTTCAGCACCCAGAACAATGCGATGTAACATCAACCTATCATGTTCATCTTTATACAAGAGAAATTGGAAATGTAACAATTCATAAATGGTTAAATAGTGAAAATAATACCTTCTCTTATATAAAGCATGATGACTTTCTTCCAGTAACAACCTTTGATTTAGAAGTTTATCATAAACTAGACAATCATAGTTTATTTGAAGGGAAAGAAAACATCGACTTTATTCACTATCAAATTAGAAACAATCGAGACTATATGAAATTTTACTATGAGTATGAAGAATCACATGAAGAGAAAGATGAAGATGGAAATACAAGAATAGTAACAACAAAATACGATGGATGGTCTACCAATCCAAGACATAAAGGAGTTACTGGAACAACGAAAGTTTATCATACAAGATACTATGCTTACAAACTAGTTCAAAGGGATGATCAATTAGAGTTAGAAAAAAGTCCAAGTGTTGATGATATTCGAACCATACTGAACGAATATCCATATGTCAGCGAAAGTACAAATCAAGAGGTTTCAGAAACATTCTATTTTAGTCCGTTCACGCTTCCCTATTTAAATTTAGAAGAGTTCGATCCATTCTATACACCTACGGTTGAAAATAATCCTTTAGAAGAAGGTTATACAAATATGGAAGAAAAAGGAAAAGTAATTGAAAAAAATTACTGGTAAAAAGCAATAAATTCATATATTGATTATGCATTTTTTATTTTTCTACAATTCCTTTTAAAAAAATTTCAAAACAAGAAGCATCAAGTCAATAAAATGAAAAAAAGACTCTTTCGAGTCTTAAATACATACATGGTGGGCTGTTAGGGATTCGAACCCTAGACCCACTGATTAAGAGTCAGTTGCTCTACCAACTGAGCTAACAGCCCATGAATTGATTACTTGTTTAGTATATCACAAAAAGATTAATATGCAAATACCTTAAAATAATTTTTTTAATCGATTTCCTTGATTTTTGCTTTTAACTCTTCTAATTCTTCGATTCTAGAACACTTACTGGAAACAGAACACACTGAATAAATAAATAACAAAAGCAACATTCCAAAACCAATGAGTATATATTTCATAACGTCCCTCTACTTTCGTATTCTATTCTAATAATATTATACTATAAAAAGTTTCGGAACTGTCAATAAAATAATTAAGATTATATAAAAAGACGATTAATTTCTAACAGAGAATTTACCTTTTTGATTAATTCTTCTTGTTTTAATAGTTGATTCATATTTAAATTCATCACACTAGGCACATACTTATTTACAAATTCTAAACTCCCAACAATCAAATTATTTTGATAATCAATAATCGCATACGTATCTGTACTATAGGTTTCCTTTTTTGTTTCTTCTTTTACAATCGGAAAAGATTCCACTTTTTGAAAACCAGGCATAGAGGTAATCTCAGAAGTACATAAATAATAACAGTAATTAGAATCATCATTATATCGAAGTAATTTTTCTGAATATAAACTGTTTTCTTTATTGATATAGGCATCAATTTCTTCTTCGATTTCTTTATGATCTGATAATCCTTTTAATACTTTTAATAAATTATTTAAGTTTTCAGACATGCACTTTAGAAAAAAGTTTTTTCCATCAGTGTAAACGGGGAAAACACTAATTGGCCTCTTTTGAATCATCACACCAGTATTGTCATAAACTCCAATTAATTTTTTCATCCATTATCACATCCTTGTTTTCTATACTACCATATCACTGATATAGAAAACAACAAAAAGACACTTTTTGACAGTGCCTTTTTTTTCCAAAAATAGATTCTATTTTCCTAAAACTTTTTTGAGCCTTTGAATCCCTTACTTCCATTCATTTCAGAGAATCCTTGAAGTATATTGGTATCAAAGGAATGTACTTTATTTGTTCTTTTCTTATAATCTTTAATTCCAATATTAATCATATCATCTAGTAATTCAGAATAATCTTTTCCAACAGGACTCCACAAGTAGAATGATAAAGATCCAGGAATATTATTTACTTCATTGATATAAACCTTATTTGTTTTCTTATTGATTAAAAAGTCCATACGAACAACACCAGAAGATTTTAATGATTTAAAAGCCTTAACAGCGATTTCCTCTACTTCTTCCTTTAAAGAATCGCTGAGAGGTGCTGGAATGACTCTACTAGCACTTGCCATTCCTTTACTAGCCCCTTTATATTTTGCAGAAGCTTTCCCCTTTACTTTTCCATTTCCAATATACTTATCAGCATATGTTAAAAAGTCGTTCTTTGGTGTTACTTCTTCAATTGCACTTACTTGTTGATTTTCATAGTTTCCTAATACACTGATGTTTACTTCCATTAAGTTATCGATGACTTTCTCTACAACAATTCTACTATCATAAGTAATGGCAGAATCTAAGGCATCTATTAACTCTTCTTGATTATGAGCGACCATAATTCCTACACTGCTCCCCAAAGTACATGGTTTAACAATGACTGGGTATTTTAGTTTTTCAATTTTTTCTATAATCTCAGATTTATTTTCTTGATATTCCGTATCATAGAACCAAACATAAGGTGCAATTGGAATTTTTTCCTGATTAAAGATTTGTTTCATGAATATTTTATCCTGTCCAACAACTGCTGCATATACATCTACTCCCACAAAAGGAATTCCAATAGACTGTAAATATCCTTGTAATACACCATCTTCTACATTGGTACCATGAACGATTGGAAATGCCATATCAATTTCTGTGACCGTTCTTTTCAATAGCCCTTTCTTATTCTGTAATAAGAAATGCCCATTTCTTTCGTATAATACAATATTTTTACAATATCTTCTAATTAAATCAATATCTTGAAATGTATCAATATCTTTTAAAGCTTCTCCTGTATACCACTGTCTATCTTTGGTAATATAGATAGGAACAATTTCATACTTTTCCCCATCCATTTTATTCATAGCTTGAATGGCAGAAATAATACTAACCTCATGTTCTACACTTTCTCCACCAAAAATAACACCAACTCTAATTTTCATTTTTTCACTCCTAATCTTTTAAATCCTCATCACTTTCAAAAAGTGCATAGATTTCTTTTTTTGTTTTTATTTCTTGCAATAAAGTATATGCATCACTTACACGATTTACAATATATACTTTCTTTTGATTAAACCCACTTTCCATCAGTCCTTTGAATACTGACTTTGTACTCTTTTCACCTATTAGTATAACATAATCTGCGACTTTTGCCACTTGACTTCCAAAAATATTATTAAATTCATTATTCTTTTCACCGAGTGTTTGCATTCCTGTTGTAACTACAACCCTCGTTCCTGGCATTAGTTGAAGGACTTCTAGGGCATTACTAGCCCCTTGTGGATTTGAACGATGCGTATTGTTAATCTGATGCATATATCCATAGTTTTGAATTTCTAAATGATTTTCTAACGGTCTAAGTTTTAACAGAGCGCTTTTTATTTTCTCATCGCTGATTCCCATTTCTTTTGCAAGTGCCATGGTAGATAAAATATGATATACGTTATGTTTTCCAAGAAGTCTCGTTTCTACTTTATAATTTTCTCCTGAACTCTTTGAATGAAATATAAAACTCGTTCCTTCTTTGGAATATTTGATATCTGTTGCCATATAATCTGCTTCTTGCTCGATAGAAACCCAAACTTTTTTACAAGGGCTTTCTACTACATGTTCTACCTGTCTATAATCGTCTTTATTTAAAATGGCAATTCCATCTTCATCTAGAGATTCAATCAGTTCAAACTTTGCTTTGATGGCATCTTCCATCGTACCAAATGACTCTAAATTAATGGTTTCAATATTGGTAAGAATTGCATATTTTGGTTTTGCCAAACTACAAATCGTACTTACCTCTCCGCTTTTATAAGAACCCATTTCGACAATAAAATATTTTTCATTTTGATCTAAATAGTTATTAATCGTCGTTACTAATCCATGAATTGTATTTAAATTTTTTGGTGTCATTTGGCATAGAGATTGCTCACTAAGAACTGTATTTACAATCTGTTTTGTACTTGATTTTCCATAACTTCCTGTAATTCCTACCACTTCTAAGTTTTTCATAGATTCTATTTTTTCTTTTGCTTTTTCATAATTATAATGATTCATCCATTTTTCAATTGGGGCATTTAGAAATTTACAGATGAAAGCAAGATAATAAAGAAAATAGGTAAATAATCCTTCGATGATTAATGCCAAAGTTCCATTCTCATAATTTATTAGATAGAAAACTAATGGAATTATATAAAATATAGAAAGTGTAACAATCAATCGTTTCATTCTTTTTGAAAGAATAAATTTTTGATTTGAAATTTCTGTTTGTTTTAAACTTAGAATCCTACATGCTTCTAAAAAGTAAAAGGCAAAGGAAAGTAAAATCATTGGAAGTACCAACTGCTTAGTAGAACATTTTGCTACAACAAGACAGATAAGTGCTAAAAAGTCTAAGGAAAAGAATGTAATTTTTTTATTTTCAAATATCCAGTTTAAGTATTTAGAATCTTCATTATATAGATTTTGTTGTAATTTTCCTAAGACAAATTCTCCCTTTATTATATTAAAGAGTAATAGAACTAAAAAAGAAATGGCAATAATACTCATAATACTTTTCTCCTATATAAATTTTTTTAAAATAGACACTACTCGTGGTAGAGCCTCTAAGTAAGCATAATGTGTACAACCTTCCAGTTCAATTAAAGCACCATCTTTTAGTAGTTTTTCTAACTCTCTTGCATCTTCAATAGGTGCTGCTTCATCTAAGGTTCCCCAAATAAGTAGGGTTGGACATTCTATTTTTCTTGCACAATCGGATAGATCTTGATTGATAACTTTTACCAAAGTATCTCTCATAATAGGAGATGCATTTTTATAGTCTGTAGAACCTATATATTTTTTCGCTATCTCACTAATTTTTCTCATTCCTGGAACTTTCTTCGCAAATTTCAAAGTTTTTTCTTTCATTGATTTTCTTTTATGTCGAATACATGGACTACCAAATAAAACAAGTTTTTCTACAGGATATTTAGATGCGTAATAAATTGCTACTCTTCCTCCAAAGGAATGACCAATTAAAATAGGATTTTTAATTTTTAATTCAGTTAGAAGTTCATGTAAAAGATTACTATAATCTTCTACAGTCCAAGATTCTTTTGGTTCTTCACTTTCTCCAAATCCTGGAAAATCTAGGATGGTAATACGACAGTTTGATAATTCATTTCCCAAAGGTTGCATCATGGCAATATTCTGACCCCATCCATGAAGTAAGACAATATCTTTTCCTTTTCCATACTGAATATAATTTAGATTTAGATTCCCTATGTTTGCCATTTTCTATCACCATATTCATTATACCACCGGTTGTTTTTCTTAGACAATCTATTTGACTTATTTTCCATGTAAACCATGTTGATTTAGTAGTTCTATTCCCTCCAAATAGGCATCATCTGTTAAAAGAATCTGATGATTTACTCTTTCTATTTTACCTAAAGTTTCTAATACAAATAAATAGTATTCTATTTTAGGTATTTGTACATGATATCTATCTTTGATATCTTTTTCAGATAGGAAACTTAAAAATGATAAAAATACATCCTCAGAACGACTAGGTACAATGAAAGACTCCCCATTTTCTTTTAAATAATGAATGGTCCATCTCCTACTACATTCACTTAATGCATAAGTAAAAATCATATTCCCATTTAAGAAATGATGATGAAAATAATCAAGGACTTTCCCTAAACCCTTATTTTTTCCCAAAAACATAAGAAACTCTTCAATAGAATCTGAATCTATATATTTTTGACATTCTTCTAATAATTCTTTTTCTTGAAATAATTCTATTTTAAAGAAATCTTTGTCCTTTTCCTCGTCCGTTAATAATCCAAGTTCTTGGTAGATTCCTCTTTTAAATTTTTCTTGTATTTCTATAAATTTATTATCCATCATTATCACCATCTTCAAAGTATCATATATAATTTAGTGTGGTCAAATTTTATGCATAATATTTGAAGATCTTCAAATTTTTCAAAGAATTTGTAAAGTAGTGTAAATAGGTTTTTAGAAATAAAACGAAAGAAGAATCACTGTAAAAGCAATTCTTCTAAATAAAGTTTTTACTATTCAATGATGAATGGATTATCACTGGTTCCACTTCCGCCTATCATAAACAAATTTGTGTTTAAATATATGACAGGACGAATCATATAATCGAGAGATGTTTTAACGTCAGACACCCCTACCACGTTACAAGCATGAAATGCGTGAGTCGAGACATTCGAATTTGTTGTAAGTGTCCATTGAAAACCGTTGCTTGGGTATAACCAATCGTTTGTACCACAACTATTACTGTTATAACTATCTAAATTAGTTAGTAAGCATACATCTCTAACACTACCTCCAACCGCATATCCAAAATCACTTGGGTACATGAGCCCTACATATCCCTTCCATGTTGTTGGATTTCCGCTATATACTGTTGTTCCTCTTTCTGATGTATAAAAGCTTAAAGCAGGAAAATTATGATAAGTGTGCCCACCTAAATTCCAAGTAATGTTACTCATTTGCGATTTGGCGGTACTATTTAACGTACTTGTCCAATAAGTTCCATTATTTAGGTAGGTCTTTAATGATGCCTTTGACCAATTATTTGTATTGGCAGTATCCCAAGCCATATTCCCAATTGATTCTGCTCTTATTAACTTCACACGGCTTGCCTTAGTTCCATTGGAATCAGGAACATTGTTCATGACACCAATAATTCTCCATAATTCATTATTGAATTTAACATAGTTATTAGGACTACTTCCAATATATCTTAAGTTGTTATCTGTAGTACCATCATATGCTAGATTCGTAGTATCTGTTGTACCTAAGTTTCTCACATGTTCTGTTAATAAATCAGGCAAAGTATATGGATCATCAGTAGTTCCACTTCCACTCATTACTCGAATATCTGTGTTGAGGTAGACAGTAGGGCGAATTGCAAAAGCATTGTTAGTGGTATTACTCCATAAATTTCCATTATCCTGTATAGCAAATACTCCATGGGCATTTTTTGAATATGGGGTAATTGACCATTGGATAACACCATTTAAATATAGCCAATTATTTGTATGACAGTCTTGGTTGTTATATGATAAGAAATCAGTTGATAAACAAGTATTTCTAACACTTCCTCCAACTGCATATCCATAATCGCTTGGATACATAAGTCCTACATAGCCTTTCCATGTCGTTGGTCTTCCACTATATACCTTCGTTCCTCTTTCTGCAATGTAATAGTCTGATGCTATAGAATCAATCAGTTGATCATTATCTCCCCTATTAGCATACCCACCTAAATTCCATGTGATATTACTAATTTGCGCTCTTGATGTATTTGTTAACCCTAGTTCCCTAAAGTCACATCCTCTTGTCCCCCCGGATGCACCATATGGACAATATCCAATAGTACTGTTTAGATATAAACTGTTCAATGACACACCTACGCTTCCACTATCTGTCCAATCATTAATCCCAATTGGACCATTATTACTCCATGAATAAGTTGCAAGTCTCTCTGCTCGAATTAATTTAATATGACTTGCCTTGTTTCCATTAGAGTCAGGGACATTGTTCATGAGTCCTATGACTCTCCATAACTCATTGTTGTATCTGACATAATTATTTGGATTTGCTCCGATATATCTTAAGTTGTCATCTGCGGTACCATCCTTTGCTAAGTTTGTTGTATCTTCTTTTCCTAAATCAGTTAAGTAGTTATTGAACCTGTTCTCAGCGAAGGTTGCGGTACAAGTACTCGTTGTATTATCTTGATCAACAGTAACGGTTACTGTTTGCTGACCAAGCCTTACTTTCGCATTATTGGTGTACCCGTTTGTACAACTGACACTTTCTAAATAATATCCTTCATTTGGTGTTACAGTAAATTCTCCTGTTGCTCCATTGGTAACTGTTACATTACTTGGACTAACACTTCCCCCTTCACTTGCTTTTACACTGATTTTATAATCACTCTCTACATAGTGAGCTGTATATTCTTTGTTTCCCATAGATCCCTTTGGAATCGTTACTTCCATACTTTCTGTTTCTCCATTACTTCCGGTCCATCCTGTAAATGCATATCCTGATTTGGTTGGGTTTTTAAGTGTAATGGTATCTGATTCTATTGTATAAGCAGAAGGATTTCCTAAAGCAATTCCTCCATCTAAATTGTAACTAATAATATATGTCAAAGGACTAAAGGATACACTACAGGTACTATCACTATCTTGATTGTTGTTTGATACTTCTATACTTTGAATTCCTGTTTGATCTGTTCCTGTTTTCGCATCGGTTGTATACGAGTTCGTACAACTGACACTTTTTAAATAATATCCTGCTGTTGGAGATACAACGAATGTATTACTACTTCCATAATTTACTGGAAGTGTAGAAACACTTGTAGTTCCTCCTGTATTACTTTCAATGGTTACTTCATAAGGTTTCTCTTCCCAGGAAGCAATATATTCTTTATTTCCAATCGAACCTCTTGGTATTGTCACACTTGTTTCTGGTGTTTCTCCATTACTTCCTGTCCATCCTAAGAATTTATATCCAGGTCTTTTTGGATTATTTAAAGTAATGGTATCACTTTCAATTGTATAACTTTCTGGATTCGGTACTGTTACGGTTCCTCCATTTAAATCATATTCAATC
>DLAC01000054.1 GCA_002493865.1 Caryophanales bacterium UBA7057 | reverse complement strand
ACAACTCATATTATACGACTTGATTCACTTTTTTTATATAGAAATGTTTCACATCAATTGTAACACTACACAACTAGTCCAATTACTAAAAAATTCTTTGTATATTTAGGAAATTCTATTTTTTTTCTTTTGATCATTGTAAATCCTAGTAGTAATAGTAAAGCAATTGGAAAATAGAACTTAATACTAGACTGAAGAGGCGGAAAGATATTCAAATATTCAAATGGATATAATGCCGTCTTTACAATCCTTTTTGTCATTTCTCCGGAATCAAATACAACGTAATCTAAAGCCAGATGATTTTCTAGCACACTCGATGTAAAAAAACAAGTGATTCCTAAAATACTAATGGATGCAAGTGATAACGGAATTATTTTTTCTTTGATAAAAACAATCTTTTTAGAAATAAAAAGAAAAATAAGAACTAGAATCGTAAAATAAATCATCAGTGTCAGATGAGATAACATTCCCCCTACATATCCTAAAACAAATAATGGATAAAATTTTTTTGGATTTCCATCTAACAAATGACAAATACCTAATAATATCATTGGTAAAAAGGGATACAGAAAACATTCTGCTAAGGAGTCTCTTACATAAATATCGGAAATATGATATGGAAAAGACATATAAATAATTGCCGAAATAAAAGCAATTTTTTTATTTTTTGACAAATGATATGAAAGAAAATACATCGCACACCCAGATAAAAACAGTGCTAAAAAATGTGCTAATTTTAAAGTATCAGTTACTGTAAAATGAATATGAGAACATAAGAAAAATAAATAAGCAGTGACAGTATGAGAAAGTGGCGGGTAAAAAAGTCTCGTTCCATACCCCAACCCATAGCCAATTTTATCTAGTATCGGGCTCGTTGGAATATGCCCTATCTCAATTTGGTTTTCAATCGCTAATACATTCGCAAGATGATATTTCGTATCATGTCCTGCATGATAAGTGTTCATAAATAATGGCAATAAGATTAAGAGAGCCACAAAAAATAATAATACAAGCCATATGAAATGACTATTTTTCCATGATTTTTGATTCTTATTTTTCATAAAACCTCCTATTCCAAAAAGCATTTTACTACAAAATAAGTCATATGTATAGAAATTTACGGTTGCATTTTGTCTATTTACAGTCGCAGTTCAAATAAAAAGGAATTTCTATTTCTAGAACTCCTTCACTCATCAATTTTAAATTTATATTCTAATTACTTTTGAGATATCCCCAAGTTTTTTTGTCCTTTTTTTTCTTGATATTCCGTAATAATTGCTAATTCTCGTTCTAAAGAAGAAATCTTGAAAGGTCTTGTTTCTGAGTTCAACTCATTTCGAATGGATGACTCTAACTCTTGAACAGTAGAAGCAGACGGCAATCTTTTAATCAATTGCTCCATTGTTTTTAATCCTAAAACAGAGTTTGTATTTTCTTCCTTACTTCCCTCTTTGCTTTTTAAAAAGTCTTCTGCTTGTTTTTCTTTATCTTCAATAAAACCAAAAAGTACAATGATTTCCTCGTCCATGATTCTCTCCACCTTACTTTAAAGTATACTATACTTCACACAACTTATTCACAAATATTTATAAAAATTTCCATTTATTTTTTTAACAGCACTAACTTTTCTTTTTCTTCCTGTAATTTTTTACGATCCATTTCCACAATATTGGCTGGTGCTTTGTTTACATAATTTTCATTTGCTAATAGTTTTTCTCTTCTTTCAATGGATGCTTCTAATCTCTTGATTTCTTCTTCCTTTTTAGATTCATCTTCTTTTTGCCCTTCATAATAGAATGTAATATCAATATTTTTAGACTGATAATTTTTAAAATTAGAATTAGGAACTGGATTTGTCACTACTTTTTCATTGCTAATCTTTAATTGTGATTTATAAATAGATAGAATTTCCTCATTTTCAACATTCTTAATCTCAATCTGCGCATCTTTCGTAATACCATTGGTAGCTTTTAAATTACGGATACTAACAATATCTTCAATTAATTTGTCGACTAATTCCTTTTCTTTTTTAAAATTAATATCTTCTACGATTGGATAACTACTAATCATAATAGACTCTGCATCTTTGATTGGTAGCATACTATAAATTTCTTCTGTTACATATGGCATAAATGGATGAAGCATTTTTAAAATATTGGTTAACACTTTTAATAAAACACTCTTCGTTGTATCATCCATACTTGCTTTTGAAAGTTCAATGTACCAGTCACAATAATCTTCCCAAATAAAACTATAAAGCTCATTTCCTACATTATGGAATTCATACTTTTCCATATTATTTCTTACGCTTTCTACGGTTTTATTTAATTTTTCTAATATCCATTGATCTTGAATTTTTAAATTTTCTAACGTATCATTTTCTTCCTTAAAGTCTTCCAAATTCATAAGAACAAACCTGGATGCATTCCATAGTTTATTGATAAAGTTCCAAGTAGATTTTACTTTTTCTTCATCATATCTTAAATCCATTCCCGGTGCAGAATTGGTCGTTAAGAAAAAACGAAGTGTATCAGCACCATATTCTTCAATGACATCCATAGGATCAATTCCGTTTCCTAAGGATTTAGACATCTTTCTACCTTGTTTATCACGAATGAGTCCATGAATTAAGCAATCTTTAAATGGTCTTTTTCCAGTAAAGTGAAGTCCTTGAAAAGTCATTCTGTTGACCCAGAATGGAATAATATCATATCCAGTTACCAAACAATTATTAGAATAATAGCGTTCTAAATCCGGAGTATTTTCCGGCCAACCTAGGGTACTAAATGGCCATAAGGCAGAACTGAACCAAGTATCTAGTACGTCACTATCTTGAACCCATCCCTCTCCAACTGGATCTTCCATTCCAACATAAACTTCATCCCCTTTATACCAAGCAGGGATTCTATGTCCCCACCAAAGTTGACGAGAAATACACCAGTCATAAGTAATTTCCATCCAGTGATTCATTACTTTCTCAAAACGTTCAGGAACAAAGTTTACTTTTTTATCTTTGTCTTTTTGATTTTCTAATACACGATCCGCTAATGGTCTCATTTTTACAAACCATTGCTTAGATAGATATGGTTCTACTAAACAATCCGTTCTTTCACTATGCCCTACACTATGAGTCATTGGTTCAACTTTAATTAATAAGCCTTGTTCCTTTAAATCTTTCAGGAGTGCTTCTCTACATGCTTCACGAGTCATTCCTTTGTAAATTCCAGCATTTTCATTCATCGTTGCATCCGGATTCATAACAACAACTCTTTCTAGGTTATGACGGTTTCCAACCTCAAAGTCGTTAGGATCATGCGCAGGTGTAATTTTAACAACACCCGTTCCAAATTCTGGGTCTGCATGTTCATCTCCGACAATTGGAATTAGTTTATTAACAATTGGAAGAATGACGTTTTTACCAATTAAATCTTTATATCTATCATCTTTCGGGTTAACGGCAACCGCAGTATCTCCAAATAAAGTTTCAGGACGAGTCGTTGCGACTTCTAAGTAATCAGTCGTTCCTTCAATAAAATATTTTAAGTGATAAAAGGCACCTTCCACATCTTTATAGATTACTTCTTCATTGGATAATGCTGTCATTGCTTCTGGATCCCAGTTAATGATTCTTTCTCCTCGATAGATTAATCCTTCGTTATATAAATCCACAAATACTTTTCGAACAGCCTTCGATAATCCTTCATCTAACGTAAATCTCTCTCTCGAATAATCTAGGGAAAGTCCAAGTTTTGCCCATTGAGAACGGATATTTTCTGAATATTCCTTTTTCCAATCCCATGCTACCTTTAACCACTCTTCGCGGTCCATCTCGCGAGGTTTGATTCCTTGATCTTTTAATTTTTTATCTACTTTTGCTTGAGTTGCAATCCCTGCATGATCCATTCCAGGCAGCCATAAAGCATCATACCCATCCATTCTTTTATAACGAATAATAATATCTTGAAGTGTTGTATCCCAAGCATGTCCTAAATGAAGCTTTCCTGTAACATTAGGAGGTGGAATTACAATACAGAATGGTTCTTTACTCTGATCTTTTCCTGCCTTAAAATATTCTTTTTCCTTCCACATTTCATATTTATTTTCTTCTACCTGTTTATGATTATATTTTTTCTCTAACATATTATCATCTCCTTATTTTATCTAACGTTCGTTCCTTCACTCTTTGAAACTTGTAATAAATTCTTTCTCGTTGCTTCCTCTATAATTCCACTTACCTTATGAATATTCTCCCATGCTGAATTCTCTTCTTTTCTTAAAGAAAAACCGCTGACTTCTGTATATTTCTCAAGTTCCGTCTGGTGACTATAAATATAAAGATACTGTCTATCTGTAATTCTCTCTGGTAAATAGAAAATCACCAAGGAGGCATCGTCTTCTACTTTAATTACCATATGACCGAGTTCCGCAATATCACAGGGAGCCTTTTGATAGTCATCTTCTTCAAAATGGAGTCCTAACATATAAGTATCGGAAAACTCTTGTAAATATCTTGTATGACTTTCTCCCTGTCGCACATTTCTTTCAAATATTTCCTGTAGAATCTCATCCTCATTCGGAATTACAATTAATTTTCCCCTATGATTCATTCTTTCCACCTACTCCTTGATTAATCCGATCAAAGCAAATTTCCCTTAGCTTTTTCCATAATTTCTCACTATTTGGCATCACTTCTACAGTACTTAAAAATAAATCAAAATTATCTGTTTCCACTAAAATATCATAACTTTCTTCAAAATTGATATCAAAGATAAAAGCAAGCGTTTCAACAACGATATCACTTTTCTTCTTTGCATACTTGATATCAATCAAAGTTAATTGTTCAAACTGCTTTAGTACATTTTCACTCAACTCATCGACATCAAAAACCATTTCGTAGTTCACTGCTACTTGTTTATAAATATCCACCTTATCCATATCACGAATCATTTTAGAAAAAAGTAATTCTTTTGCTTCTAATTCTGGAAGTTCATACTTATTATGGTAACGAATCGCTCTTTCAATCACTGCATCATACGTATCATCTTCCATAAAATCTCGAATATGCCCTTTTTCAAATAAATAAACACAGCTTTCATCTGCATGATCTATATTCTGGTCAGAAAAGGAATGATAATCTCTCAGTTGCTCAAACCTACCAAGATCATGTAAAAGACCGATTATTTTCGCTAATATAACTTCCTCTTTGGATAGGTTTAATCGAAAGGCAAGTTCTGCCATTAAATCTGAAACTGAATAGCTGTGCTTATATTTAGTCAAGATATTTTTATCTTTTAAATCATAATTACTGATATATTGCTCAAATGCTTCTTTACATTTTTCAAAATCCATAAAAAAACTCCTCCTTACTATTTTCTAGTTAAGGACGAGTAATTCCCGCGGTACCACCTTAGTTCATTAATCAAAATGCTCTTCATTTGGTTTAACGCACCATTTGATACGAAATTTCCTACAATCAGTTCAGAAATTTAACTCCATTGCTACATATTTATTTTCTGCTGTCTATTTTCACCATCCATAGACTCTCTAAAAGTTTCCAATAAATACCTCAATTTCAATGTTTTTCTTATTCGATTATATATTAGATTTTGGAAATTGTAAACATTTTTTCTTCTGACCTTGAAGGTAAGGAACAGAAATATCTTTGATTTCTTTTAATGGTATCTCTTCTTCAAGTTCCACTTTTAAATATGAATTTTTTCCATTCAAAGAAGGAACTTTAGAATCTAAATGCTTTCCCTCTAAAAAATCTACTAAATGCATAATTCTTCCACTTTCTAATTGAACAAAAAATGTAACTATTGATATGGATTTCATTATTAAAGACAACATAGGCTCTCTTGGACGATCGGTATCTCTCATAAAGACTTTACCTCGATAAAGTTTTTGAATCCCAAGACCAGAAGGATCTTCTAGTTCCATGATTTGATACTTCCGATATTCACTTCTTAGTGATTTCAAATTGGCGTTTTTAAAATCGAAATCCTTTCCATAAGGGAATTTACGAAATGCCATAGTAATATCTATAAATTCTTTATCGGACTCACGAATCGGTAATTCTGTTCCTAAATAAACACCATATCCTTTAACTTTTTCTAATTCAAAGAAATGGTTAGAAACTTCTAGGACTGCAACGTTTTTTCTTTGAAGAGAAAGTCTAAAATCATTGACTGATCCATTGAATTCTACTTTTTGTGTATCTACTAAATATAATAAATTTGGATTTAAAAATATATTTTTCATATGAATTAACAATCTTCTACTATGAAAGTAGGGCTTTATAGCCCTAAAACTTAGCCTTTTTCTTTCCTTCTTCAGAATAGGAAATAGAAATTTCTTTTAATTCTTCTAGTGGAATCTCTTCCGTGAATTCAAATGTTAAGTCTTGATTTTTCTTATCCATAAGAGAAAAGGAAGAATTTAGACCTTTTCCTTCTAAAAAGTCCCTTAAAATCATTACTCTATTACCTTCTAATTGCAGTAAGTAAGTATCTATTTTAGGAAAAGATGCATCCGATTCAAAAATTACAAAGTTTTTAAAACTAGAAGAATCCTTGATAGAAACCTTTCCTCGATACAGTTTTTGTATTCCAAAGCTAGAAACATCCCCAAGTTCCATGATTCGATATTTACGATATGCTTTTCTTAAAGAATCTAAATTGGCATGATCAAAATCAAAACTACGTTCATAAGGAAATTTTTGAAATGTCGTAATATCTATAAATTCTTTATCAGACTCGTGAATAGGAAGTTCTTTTCCAAGAAAAATCCCATGTCCTTTAATTTTTTCTAACTCAAAAAAATGATTGGAAACTTCTAGAACTGCCACTTGTTTACGTTGGGGAACCATTCGTATCTTTGGACACTCTATGATACCACTATATTGCCTTTTCTGTGTATTCACTAAATATAATAAATATGGATTTAAAATTAAATTTTTCATACGAATCACCATGGCTCCTTATTATAGAAAAAAATTGTCAAAATGTCAACACTTGCGAGTTTTCTCATATATTATAACAGGTGAAGCGCAATGTTTCAAAAAAGAAAACCTGGGCAACATGGATTTTTCTGTTGTTGTCAAGGATGTAAAACAAAAAGAAAAACAAGTTTATTCTATATGGGATTTCTACTTGCCTTTCTAATTATCTTAGTTTATCAATGTATTTTTACAATCTTCATTGTTACTCGATTTAATGCCTTTCTTTGTTTTTTATTTTTAATGGTCGTTTTAATTGGATTTATTAGAATTATATTTTAAAAGACATCTACCTAGGGCTTTTTTCCCTAGGAGGTGTCTTTATTTTCCATTCTTCTAATTGTTCATGATAACTAGCGAATGAACGAATTACACGAATATTTTTAATTTCACTTTCTCCAAACTCGATTTTTTCAGGCAAATAAATCAGTGCTAAAAAAAGAGAAAGTTCTTCTTTTCTTAATAGATATTTTGACTGATACACTTCTAAAAAGTCAGTAAGTGTAGTTTCTTTCCAATTATTTCTATAAAAGTTTTCCAAATCATAGGCTGGTAAATTGACACGCGAACGATCCCAACTAATTAAATATAAATCCCTATTTTCAATAAAATGTTCTTTCTTTAAATTCCCATGTGTCATCACATAGCGCATTTTTTTATGGTTCTTCATTAAATCGTACCATTTTTCAATTTGAATTTTACTTTCTGTTAAATGAAAGTAAATCAGTGATAGATTTCGAATTAATAAGTAGTGACTAGGTGACATATATTTTTCTGTTTCAATGATATCTTGAAGATTATGGTAATACTGAATCAAATAGTCTTGTCTTGCGCGAATTGTTTCAAAGATTTCCTTGATTTTATCTAATTCTACGGTTTTATAAAATGTCGTTTTGGTATGTAGAATACTCAGTAAATAGATAAAATCTTCTACTCTCTGTTCTTCTGGAACCTCACTGTCTTCAATATAGGGATACAACAGATAGCCATCTTCTCTAGTTGTAATAGGACTAGAAATATTATGAAAATTTCTAGTTTCTAAATATTCATAGATTGTATGACTATCCCCCTTTTTTAAGACATATCTTCCATGATCCGTGCCAATTATATCTACATTCTTTTTTTTCTTTACACTTTTTGGAAAGATTTGATATTTTTCCAATACTTCTTGCTTATTCATTCGAACATGGAATAATGATTTTACTTCCTGCCTGCACATTCGTTAAGTCATTATATGCAGAAATTGCTTCCCTTGTTGTTTGATATTTTTCGATAATGGAATCAATCGTATCCTGCTCTCTGACAATATATACATGGTAAGTTACAAATGTTTCTTCTTGATTAATCGATGAGAATATAGACGAAACACTACTAGTTATCTTTTCTTCCTTGACTTCCGGTTCTTCATTCTCGACAGTAGAAGATGTGCTTAGACTTATATTTGTATTTGCTTTTTCTTTTTGATTAATTTCTTCTAAAATTTCCACTTTTTGAGGCACTTGATCTAGTTCTAAGAATGAAGCATTTCCGTCAACAGTCTCTACCTCTGTCTCCGTACGACTTTCTTCTTCCTCACTACTTTCTTCTAGCAATTCGTCTTCTTCTTGAAATTCATCAATTTCTTCTATTTGTGCTTCTTCTTTCACCTCATCTTGTATTTCCTCTTTTTCTTCTACTTGTGTAATTTCAAGTTCTACATTGACTTTTAAATCTTCCTCATTAATAATCTCAAAATAGAAGTCGTGAATATTAATATCTGCAGACTCAATATTATACTTATCATCTACCTCAATGGTAAAAGGAAGCGTATAGTGAAATTCTTCTTCTAATTGACTCGCTTCTGTCATCTTATAAGTACCATCTACTAAAATATCTCCCTCGATGGTATGCTCTTCTGTTACTTTTAACGTATGTTTAATTTCAATGTCTGTAACCTCAGCAATCATTGTTTTAAAATGTACAGTTTTACTGAAAGGTATCATTTTTTTCAATTCAAATCCCTCTTTTCTATTTCAACATATGAAATAAAAAAAAGAAAAAGACTAGTTTTCGTCGTTTTCTTTTCCTATCAGAGGATATTCTCAACAATTTACCTTTCCCGATTGCGTCAAAGACTCATTCGTTTCTTCTAATTTCTTTTGAACATTTTCTAAGCTTTCTCTAAGAGAAGGCTCTATTTCACCAGGCATTTGTTCTAAGAAATATGAAATGATAGAAAGAGTTTTTTCTAAAAAACTAGTTCCACTTTCTAGTGGAAGCAGATTAGATGCATTTCCAATTATAAATTCATCTTTCGTATTAAATAATTCTGGATGTTGATTGGCTGTCCACGAAATCGTAGAAAGATATGATAAGGAATCACCCTTTTCCATAGACTGACCGTTTGAATTTAATAAAGTACATAAGTTATCAAAATCAGATGCAATTAATTCTAATATAGTTTTTATATCTACTTCAGGTTTTATTGTAGGAATATTCCTAGAAGAAATTTCTCCTTCCAACCACTTTTCACAAATCTCCGTTTTCTCTGATTTTAGTAATGTATCATACGTATTACAATATCCAACTAGACTATTGCATAGAGATTGAATTTCTGAATCTCCAAAATACTCAAATCGTTTCATATTCACGATATTTCTTACCTTTATTAGGATTTCAGGATTAGCGGATATCAATTTTTCCCTCTGTATTAATTTTTCTAAATAATGTAGCCAACTTACCAATGCTTTTTTTTCTGAAACATCTATTAGAATCTGCATTTCTGGTTCTTTAATTAATTGCTTTTTAATCAAGCAATAACCTAATATTTCTTGGATCATTTTTCTTTCCCCTTTTCTTTTTAAATAGCACTTTATGAATATCTTGATAGCGATCTACTAAAATGAAATCAATATCATGTTTTACTTCTTCCGGAATCTCTTCTAAGTCTTTTTCATTCATTCTTGGAATAAAGATTGTTTTTACTAGATTGCGATGTGCACCAATCACTTTCTCTTTAAGTCCGCCAATTGGTAAAATTTTTCCACGTAGAGTCATCTCTCCAGTCATTGCAACATTCGTTGCAATCGCATAATCTGTAAGTAGAGATAAAAGCGTTGTCGTAACAGCTGCCCCTGCACTAGGACCATCCTTAGGAATGGCTCCTTCTGGGACATGAATATGAATATCATTTTCTTCAAATTTATGATAATCAATATGGTACTTATCAAAGTTAGATTTTAAGTAATCAAAGGATAACTGGGCAGATTCCTTCATCACATCCCCTAGTTGTCCAGTCATAATAATCTTTCCACTTCCAGGAAACATTACTGCTTCAATTGGTAGAATATCCCCACCGAAAGGTGTATAGGCAAGTCCATTCACAACTCCTACTCTTTCAATAATATCATTCTCATTTAATAAATATTTCTTTTTACCTAAATATTTTTCAATGTTGTAATCTGTAATATCAAATTCTTCCGTTTTCTTTTCTAATATTTTTTGCTTTACGATTTTTCTTAAAATGCTTGCTAAGTTTCTCTCTAAATCACGAACTCCCGCTTCTTTTGTATAGTTTCTAATAATGGTTAAAATCACTTCATCACTGAACTTTACATTCTTTGTCTTTAGTCCGTGTTCGCGGATTTCTTTTGGTAATAAATAGTTCTTGGCAATATCTAGTTTTTCATATTCTGTGTAGGAAGAAAGTTCAATAATTTCTAAACGATCTCGCAGTTCTGGTGGAATTTGTTCAAAATAATTGGCCGTTGTGATAAACATTACTTTACTAAGATCAAATTCTTCTTCGATATAGTGATCTGCAAAAGTTTTGTTTTGTTCTGGGTCTAAAACCTCTAACAAGGCACTCGCAGGATCTCCCTTAATATCTTTCGTCATTTTATCAATTTCATCGATAATAAATACTGGATTGGTACTTCCTGCTTTCTTCATTCCCTGAATCACTAAACCAGGTGCTGCACCTACATAAGTTCTACGGTGACCTACAATCTCTGCTTCATCATTAATTCCTCCAACAGAAATTTTCGTACATTTACGATTTAGGCTTTCTGCAATACTTTTGGCTAATGAAGTTTTTCCAACTCCGGGAGGTCCTACCAAACAAAGAATCGGGCTTTTTAAATCTTTTGTATTTTGTTTCACGGCAAGATACTCGATAATTCTTTCTTTTACTATGTCCAATCCATAATGAGAATCATCTAATACATCTTTTACTTTTCTTAAATCTTTATTATCTACAGTATACTTCTTCCAAGGAAGTTCTAATAACCAATCTACATAATTTCTAATGACTCCTACTTCTGGAGAATTCGGATTACTCGTCTCATATCGGTTAATTTCTAACAGCAAACGATTTCTTACTTTCTCAGGGCATTCTAGTTTTTTGGTTTTCTGACGAAGTTTTTCAATATCACTATCTTTATCGTTGATGTCTCCTAGTTCTTCTTTAATCACACGGATTTTTTCTCTTAAAACATACTCTTTTTGTGCTTGATCAATATCATGGGATAGTTTCTCATCAATCTTTTTCTCGATTTCTAAAATTTGAACGTCATCTTCGATATCTTCCATAATCATCATACTACGATTGATGGCATCCACTGTACTAATATAAGAAAGTTGTCTTTGATATAACAAAGGAAGAGACGGTGCGATTAAATCTGTCATCGTATCCAAATTACTAACACCCGCAATTCGTTCTAAAATGTTGTTGGTATAATCCGTGGTATCTACATAAGATTCTAAAATATTCATCATTTTTCGAATGTAGGCAATTTCTTCTTTAGCATCTGGTATAACTACATCAATCTCATCAATCTCAGCTTCTAAAATATGATTTTCTTCTACATAAGACTTTACTTTTACTCTTCTGACTCCATAAATAGAAATTCTCGTTTTCCCATTTGGCATATCGATTCTCATTCGAATTTGACCAATGACTGCAACATCTGGTAACGTGGTAGTTGTAGTTTGATCCAGTGGTAGTAAAGGATTTACCACTAGTAGATGGCTATTAAACCCTCCTTCCGATAAGGAAAGCAATTGTTTTTCTTCTAAACTATCAAATTCCAAGCGTATTTCACTTAATGGAAAAAGAACCATGCTATGAAGTAATAAAACGGGTAATTTCTTTAAATTCATGGTTCTTCACATCCTTTAAAAACTCTGTTTCTTATTATAACAGTTCCCCTCGAAAATGCAATGTAATTATACATTTTTTTACAAATAAATTCCTGGTAAATTTTAACTATTTTTGTTACTAAAAATAGTTAAAGTTTTTTCACTTTTAAGGTTAAAGATTTCCCATATTTATATGGTGGTGATATAATATGTAGAAATGGAGGTTTTTATGGAAAAGATTATTAGATATATAGATTGTGATGGAGTAATACTTGATACTGAATGCGGTTTATTTGATGAATATAATCGACTGAAAAATATGGGAGTAGATATCAAAAGATTAACCTATTTACAGCAACTAAATTGGCAGGAATGGATTAGACAAGCAAAGATTATTAACAATGCAATTGCTATCATAAAAGAACACAATCCAAATGATGCTGAAATTTTAACAAAAGTTCATTCTCTATCAGAAGGATTAGCAAAGATAGAATATTTTAGAGAGTTGGGAATTCAAAACAATATTATTTTAGTTCCAAATAATTTAGGAAAAAGTCGTGTAGTTCAGGCAAAAGGAAACTTACTAGTCGATGATTCAATTAAAAATCTTGATGAGTGGGTTGTTCACGATGGCATACCATTATTTTTTAACGCGGTTGGTGAAAATAAAAGTATATTTAAAGAACAAACTACAATCAATGAACAATATCCTATCATTTCTACTTTGGAGTCTATCTTTTCTAGCGAAACGGATGAATATTGTAAGCAATTCGCATTAAAAAAATAATACATGCTTCACACTACATCATTTATCTTTCTCATGAATATATTGAATACTATGAACTTGCATAGTATTTTTTTAACATCTAACTATTTAAAACACGTGAGACAATCAATTACAAAAATATATTTAGTACTCTTTTACATTTTTGAGAACGAAAAAAGAAGCATTTTATTTATTTGCTTCTTTTAATAAGTCGATTGCTTTTCTCATTTCAAGATCATATTGAATCATTTCTTTTCCACCGAATTGTTTTTCGACTTCTTCTTCTTTCATACCATATTTTTCAGAAAGATCTTTCAGTTCTTTTGCAACTTCTTTGTCTGTAATTTTAATACCCTCTAATTTTACGATTTCTTCTAACATTAAACGGTATAATACATGTTGATATCCTTCTTTTTCCATTTGGTTTCTTAAATCTTGTTCAGAACTATTGGTAAATTGATAATACATATCCAAATTAATTCCTTGCATCTCTAGTTGATGAGAGAATCTATGAATCATATGATCTAATTCATCTTCTACCATTTCTTCTGGAATATCTACTTCTACATTTTTAGCAACTGCTTCTAATAATTGATCTACATATGTATTTTCTGCTTCCATTTCTTTATGTGCAGTAATAGAAGCTTTAATTTCTTTTTCGAGTTTTTCTTTGGTATCGACACCTTCCATACCTAAGTCATCAAAAAATTCTTGATCTAACTCTCTTGCTTGTTTTTCTTTGATTTCATGTACCTTTACTTTAAATACTACTTCTTGTCCTTTTAATTCTTCAGATGCATAGTCTTCTGGGAATTTTAGATTTAAATCCTTTTCTTCTCCTGTTTTCATTCCGATCACTTGATCTTCAAATCCAGGAATAAATGTATTACTTCCAATTTCTAAAGAATAGTTTTCTCCTTTTCCACCATCAAAGGCTACTCCATCTTTAAATCCTTCAAAGTCAATAATTGCGACATTTCCCTTTTCTACTTTTCCTTTTTCTTTCGTTACAAGTTCTGTATACTTTTCTAGTAAATGTCCCATTTCATGTTCAATTTCTTCTTTTGTAACTTTTACTGTTGGTTTCTTAACACTTAGTCCTTTATATTTTTTTACATTAACTTCAGGAGCAGTAATAATTGTAAATAGATATTCTACACCCTTTTCATCGATTGACTTAATATCTACTCTTGGTTGAACGACAGGAACTAAATCCTTATTCTCATCCATTAATTTTTTAAATGCTGTTTGAAGTAATGATTCAGCTGCATCAAAATATAAAGATTCCTTTCCATACTTCTTTTCAAATACGTTTCTTGGACATTTTCCTTTACGGAATCCATCGACAGTCACTGTTTTTACTTTCTTTTCGAATGTTTTATCTAAGGCAGTATTCCATTCCTTTCCTTCTACTTTTATGATAATTTCTTTACGGTTTTCACCCTTTTTGCTTTTTGCCATAATATTCCTCCAATACTTTTCTTATTATAACGAAATTCTCTTGCTGTTGCAAGGATTTCAGTAAATTTCTTTTTCTATTTTGATTAGAATCTCAAAAAAAAGAAAATATCATTTGATATCTTCTACTTGATTTCTGTAATTTCAATTTTATAAGATCCATTTGGGCTCTCTACTGTAATTACATCTCCAACTTTATGATTCATAATTGCTTTTGCAATTGGTGATTCATTTGAAATTTTACCAGTAAATGGATCTGCTTCTTGAACACCGACAATTTTATATTCATCCCCATCGTCGTCGTCATCCTCTTCATCCACATACTTAATAGCAACTGTGCTACCAATTCCAACTTTTCCATTGGAAACTTCTTCTATAATCTCATAATTTTCAAGCATTGTTTCGATTTTCTTAATTCTTCCTTCTAGGATTGCTTGTTCATTACGTGCTGCATCATAATCTGCATTTTCACTTAAATCCCCAAGTGCACGTGCTTCCTTAATTGCTTGAATATTGGCTGGTCTTTTCACATTAATTAACTCATCTAATTCTTTCTTTAAGTCATTTAATCCTTCCTGTGTTAGATAAATTGGTTTTTTTCCACTCATAATTTCACCTCTTTTAAAGTCTTTCTACATGATACCATAAATTGATATCAATGTCAATCATTTTTTATTAACACGTATAAAAAATTCATTTATTTATTTTTTTATCTTCATCCTATCAATAAGATATGGGATTGGCTATAAAAAGTATCCTATGATTTCATCGTTTCTTTTTCTATTTTTTGAATAGATTCCATAAAAAATTCATCGGTCATTCCTGAAATATAGTCAATGGCAATTCTCTTAGGGTCTGTATTTTTTAAGTATTCAGGATTTGCATCCTTTAGATATACTTGATAAATACTACTTTTTTTGTTATTTGTTTCAATGTCATGTAAGCATTCCTTATAAAGAAGGTTCATCTTTTCTTCATAAAAATCTAATTGTTCTTTCGTATTTGCTTTTAGATAAATATGTTTATAATTAAATTCCTTGAGTTCAAAGAGTGCCTCGTATACTGAACTACTCATTTTAATATAAGGCTTTCCAAGACTGTTTTCGATAATATCCCGAATAAGCGTATCTACAATTTTACGGTTTTCTACCCCTAATACTTTTTGAATATTTTTTGGGATTTCTTCTCTTTCAATGACACCAATTTCAATCGCATCTTCAATATCTCTTCCAATATAACCAATAATATCGCTAATACGAACGACACACCCCTCTAAGGTCATTGGTCGTACCTGTTTCAATATTTTTTCATTGCTATAACAACTCTCATACTCTTCTAAAAACGATTCTTTGGTCTTAGTAATTGGATAATAGACATTCGATAGCAGTTCTCCATTATGACAAAGAATACCATCTAATACTTGAATTGTCAGATTACATCCAGTTTGGTGGTTTTCTAAGTCTTTATATACCCTTACTCCTTGCACATTGTGAGCAAAGATTTCTCCCAGTTCTCTTTTAGAAATTCGGTTTAAAATGGCCTCCCCTACATGCCCAATCGGAGTATGACCAATATCATGTCCTAAAGCAATTGCTTCGATTAAATCTTCATTTAAATTTAAAGATCTACCAATCGTTCTTGCAATCTTACTGACCAGTTGCACATGGACGATTCTCTTACTTAAATGATCATTCTTAGAAAAAGAAAATACTTGTGTTTTATTTAAATATCTCGTATAAGAAGGAGCATGAATAATTCGGTCCGTATCATGATAAAATGGAGGCCGAATTTCATTCTTTTCTTCCTCTTCGCGAATTCGAATGGCTTGACTGGAATGGCAAGCATCTGGGCTTAAGATAACTTCTTTTTTTAGAAAATTATTTTTTACTTCCTCTAACATTAATGTATTCATTTTGACTCCTATTCATTAAATTTTATCATTTTATGAATGAATAACAATTTTCTCTTTATTTTAAGAGTTTTGTTTACGTATCTTCTCTACTTCTTCACTTTCTAGATACTCATCATATGGAATTCTTCGATCAATTACTCCATTCTTTGGTAATATTTCTATAATACGGTTTGCAATTGTTTCGATAAATTGATGATCGTGAGATGCAAATAATACTTCTGAATTGTATTTAATTAACCCATTATTTAAAGAAGTAATAGTCTCTAGATCCAGGTGATTCGTAGGTTCATCTAATATTAACATATTACTCGCTTCTAACATACATTTAGAAAGCATACAACGTGCTTTTTCTCCACCAGATAACACTGGTACCTTTTTAAATACATCTTCTCCTGAAAAGAGCATTCTACCTAAAAATCCTCGAAGAACAGTTTCATCGTCAATCTTATAATACTGCCCAATCCATTCCATAATGGTTTGATCTTTTTTAAAATATTCGCTATTATCTTGTGGAAAATAACTCTTTGTAATTGTCTTTCCCCAAACAACTTCACCACTGTCTGCTTCTAGTTCTCCCATTAATATTTTAAAAAGCGTCGTTTTCGCAATATCATCACTACCGACAAAAGCAACTTTATCACCTTTTAAAATAGAGAAAGAAACGTTATCTAATACTTTTCTTCCCTCCACGGTCTTGGTAACATTAGAAACAGTTAGAATTTCCTTACCACTAATCTTCTCTGGAGTAAAATCGATATATGGATATTTTCTAGAAGAAGGAACAATTTCATCTAGTTCAATCTTTTCTAGCATTTTCTTTCTACTCGTTGCTTGTTTACTTTTAGAAGCATTGGCTGAGAATCTTGCAATAAAGTCTTGTAGTTCTTTTATTTTTTCTTCTTTCTTTTTGTTAGATTCTTTCATTTGCTTTAAGGCAAGTTGACTAGATTCATACCAAAAATCATAGTTTCCTACATATAGTTTAATTTTACTATAATCAATATCTGCGATATGTGTACATACTTTATTCAAAAAATGTCGATCATGACTTACGACAATGACTGTGTTTTGATAATTAATTAAAAATTCCTCTAACCAACGAATGGCATCAATATCTAAATTATTGGTAGGTTCATCTAATAGAAGAATATCTGGATTTCCAAACAGTGCTTGTGCAAGTAAGACCTTGACTTTAATTTTCGCAGGAACTTCTTTCATTAAACTGTAGTGAAGATCTACTGGGATTCCTAAATTAGATAACAATTCTCCCGCTTCACTTTCTGCTTCCCAACCATTTAATTCCATAAAATCCGCTTCTAATTCTGCTAGACGCATTCCATCTTCTTCAGTAAATTCAGTATGAGAATAAAGTTCTTCTTTTTCTTTACTAATTTGATATAATTTTTCATTTCCCATAATGACTGTTTCCATAATTGTATTTTCATCATAGGCATAATGATCCTGTTTTAATACGGATAGGCGTTCACCCTTAGAAATGATTACTTCTCCACTACTTGTCTCAATTTCACCACTTAATAACTTTAAAAACGTACTTTTCCCTGCACCATTCGCTCCAATTAATCCATAACAATTTCCTGCTGTAAATTGGATATTAACATCTTCAAATAAGGTGCGTTTTCCAAAACGTAAAGTTACATTCTTTGTCTGTATCATTTACTTACCTCCAAAACTACTCACCATTTTACTATATTTCAAGTATTTAGACAAGTGATTTTTAAAGAATGATTGTAAAAAATTACTTCGTTCCAAATGTTTGATTTGGGAAATGTTTTTGATAGAAATCCGTTTGATAAATGCTTTCCAACTTTTTAAGTTTATCTTCTAAGTTCAAAGAACGAAATTCTTCTCCTAACGATTGTATTACATTTCCAAAGATAGAAGATTCACACTCATAATTTTCTAAACCGGAAGATAAACTAGAAAAGAAGACATCTTGATTTTTTGAATAATTAATTGTAAAGTGCTCGACAATTAGTTCTCCTTTTTCTTTGTCTGTCAAAGTATTTAAAAAGTTCTTTGTATCGGTTAAAACATGGAAAGATTTGCTCCCAGAATTTTTCTTAATAGATGCAAAAATACAATCTACCATTTTCTTATAAACCGTAGATTCATACTCTTTATCATATTCTAAATTTGTTAATTGTATTAGATGATTCAATAATTGATAGACTTCTATTTGCTGTGAAAATATAAATCTATGATCATATAATACTTTTTTTGTTTCATCATTATAATCATTAGATTGATTATTATATACATTATATATGCCAAAAACAAGGCTTCTTAGTCTATCTAAATCTAATCGTGCACGTTTTAAATCAAGTAAGATATTTACTTTTGTACATGAAATTTCTCGGATAGGAAGAGGTTCCTCCGAAGAAATTGCTTGACGACAAAGATTAAATAATTGGCTTTCATAAATATTACTAAAATCCTCAATTAAAGTTGCACATTGATTCATTTTTTCACTTAACCAAGATTGTTCTTCTGTCATAAAAACCCCGCCTTTTTAGGTTTCTATATTATAACTCTAATATCTAAAAAGAGCAAGAACTTTTAGGGAAAAGAAAAATACCAATCGTTTTATCTACTGGTATTTCTTAGTTTTCATCACTCGTTTCTTGTTTTCTTCTTTCTTTTTTTCTTGACTCCATTAAAGTATTTCTACTTAATAAAAGTATCACAAAGGCAAAAACAGTTGGAAGAACGATAAACATAATAATTGGAAATATTTGATTCATCCCTGCATATATGAAACCTGGAATCATCAAAAGTTCCAATACGGATAAAATCAATAAAATAGCAAGTATTCTATCCACAATATCCATTTTCTTTGTTTTCTTTTTTCCTGTTTGTTCTACTCTTTTTGCACTTCTTCTTCCTACGGTTGTTTCTTTCTTTTCTTCTTTTTCCATTTCTACTTCATTATTTTTCATAACTGTCCCCTTTATATTAGCTTCTTTATTTTTTTTATATAAGCATGATCCTTTTTCATTTTGATACAAGTATATCCACTAAATAAGATACTACCTAAAAAAGCAATCAGCATATCTTCCATTGTATCATCGACTCCTGTTGATTTCACAAACTGCGTATCTCCATCAAATATTTTATCAGAAAAGAATTCAAAAAATTCCCAACAGCTGGAAACTGCTAACCCTAAAAGAAGCATGAAGAAAAATATAAATCCCACTCGTTCTTCCTTTAAAAGTCCTACTTTTTCTAAAATGATTAGAGCCGCTAAACTACTGACGATTCCGGTTAAAAAATGTGCTAGTAGATCAAACCAACTAATTTTATGATACAATCCTAAGATACTTCCTAGTGCCAGTGAAATGAGGATAAATACGTAATACGCCAGTTGTGTTCCTTCCTTCATCTGATAATGAAATATCTTATCTAATAAATATGGTACCATAATTATTGGAAGAATGCTAGTAGTTGTTAAAATTTTTGAAATTGGTAGCGTCGATCCATGAAAAATCAATTGATAAAACATAATCATTAAAAGACAAAAAATCAGTACATAATTAATGAACGTAATCTTTTTCTTCAATTTCTCTACCCTCCATTTGACTTACATCTACTTGATTGATAATATCAAACTTCTTTTGGATTTTCTCGGTTGTAATATAGACACTTTCTACATCTTTATTAACTGTTTGAATGCTTTTTGCCAATTTATCCCAACGTTCTTTATATCTAGAAAACTCCAGTCCCAATTTATTCAGTTCCTCATGAATAATACTTGTATATTGATCTCTTTCTATATTTTTAATAATCATTTGGATGACACTTAAAGTTGAAATTAATGTGGTAGGAGATGTAATCCAAACATGTTTTTTATAAGCATAGTCAATTAAATCGTTGTGATATGCATTCATCTCTGCAAAAATGGCTTCTGCTGGTAAGAACATAATGGCTTGATCCGCAGTTACTCCATCAATAATATATTTACTACTAATTGCATCAATATGTTTTTTTACATCTAATTTGAATTGTTTTTCATGCATTGCACGTTCCGCTTGCGAAAGTTTTTTATCCACCATCATCTGATAATTTTCTAGAGGAAATTTCGAATCAATCGCAATGGTTCCAAGTGGCTCTGGCGCATATAATACACAGTCCGCAATGGTATGATTTGGAAGTGTACATTGTAACTCATAAAGTTTGTCATTCTTCTCCCCAAATACATTGACTAGAATGTGTTTTAGATTGACTTCGCCAAAAATCCCCCGACTCTTTTTATCCGTTAAAATACTTTGTAATGAAACAATATCAGTCGATAATCCCTCAATCTTTTTTTGTGCTTCATCAATTTTACTAAGGCGTTCTAATACATTGGTAAACGTTTGATTGGTCTTTTCAAAATTTTGATCTAATCTTTCATTTACTCGATGATCAATCTGTGTCAATTTATCCTCAATTTTTTCTTTTAGTCCATCAAATTCTTGATTCATACTCTTGGTAATACTCACTTCAAATCTACCGAGGCGTTCTGTCATATCACTACTTTCTTTTTGATTACTCTTGCTGTTAACTAAAAAAAATAACAGAAGACAAAAATTTAAAATTGTCGCAATTAAAATTACTAATTCCATATCCTTCACCTAACTTTCATTTTCTTTTCAACCACTCTAGAAAGAACTAAAGAAATCAACAATAATACGGAAATACGAATTAATACTGTAATATCCGTTAAACTTTCCATTAAACTTTTTCCAATATATCCCCAAAAATAAACCATCACACTTTTTCCAATGATTAAAGCAAAAAAGAACTTTTTCTTTGCAATTTTAGAAAGCCCTGCCGCAATATTAATTAAAAAAGCGGGTGAAAAAGGGATTGCAATTAATAGCACTAAGTTAGAAAAAGAAATATTTGAAATCGTTTTCATCATCTTTTCTAAAGATGCAGAATCTTTTTTCTTAATATAATTATACAATTTTTTTTGAAAGCAACTACGAAAAAGAAAAAAAGAACCAAGACATCCAATAATTGTGGATACTAACGAAATGATATATCCAAAAAAACTTCCAAAAGCAATAATATTTAAGGCAATAAAAACAGATAATGGCAATACTGGAAAAATAGATTCTAAAAGAATTAAAATCACTCCAGAAATAGGTCCTAGTGCTTCTAAATAAGTTGTAATATTTGTAACAAATTGTTCAATAATCTCCTGCATGTTTTCTATCACCTAGTATTAGTATAATACATTTTTTAGTTTTTCTAGTATGTTTTTTTCAAATTCTTAAAACTAGATGGATGATTCTTACATTTTATTTTTTTATAAAAGTAGCGAATCACTAAAAATAATAGAAGTAAATAAATGGGTAGTTCTAGTTTAGATGTATAATCTTTTAATACGGTCCAGTTATTTCCTAAATGATATCCGACATAGACAAAGGCATATGTCCATGGGATACTTCCAAGTGTCGTATAAAAAACAAATTTAGAAAATGATAATCTAGTCACACCAATAGGAATGGAAATAAAGGTTCTAATAATTGGAAAGTTTCTTCCAAGAAAAGCCGCGAACATTCCATACTTTGAAAACCAGGAATCTGCTTTCTCTAAATCTTCTTGTTTCATAAAAAAATATTTTCCATATTTTTCAATAAACGGTCTTCCTCCAAAATATCCCATTAAGTATAAAAAGATAGCGCAAAAAACACTTCCGAATAATCCTGTTAAAAAAGCACCGAAAAAAGAAAAGATTCCTTGAGATGCTAAAATTCCTGCGGTCGCTAGTATTAATTCACTAGGAATTACAATGATTACGGCTTCTAAGATCATGGCAAGAAACATTCCAAAGTAACCGTATGTTCCTAGTAATCCCGAAAAAAAAGCGGACATATCATCACCATTATAGTGTATGTCAGCTCCCCTTTAAATAGACTCTACTTCTTCTTCCACACTTTCTTTGCAGTTCGGACAAACATTTCCAGATAATTTACTACCACATTTACTACAATACGTTTTTGTTAGGAAAGGTGTGTCCGTCTTCGAAAGCGTTTTGATACGAAGAATCGATACAGTGTAAAGAAAAATGATAAAGATTAAAAAGGTAATTAGAAAGATGATTTCTTGAGAAAGCAGTAGAAAATCAAAGAATCCATGAAGTAATGTTGGTATCAAAAGACTAAGCATTAAAAATGTAAGATACTTCTTTTTATTTTCTCGTAATTTAGATTGTTTTGCAAACGATAAGTAATATCCCATAAAAACGGCAAAAAAGGCATGTGCTGGGACTGTGAATACTCCTCGAATTAAAACTGCTTGTAATCCTCCTACCACACTATAAATGATATTTTCAATTGTCGCAAAACCTAAAGAAACAAAAACAGCGTATACGACTCCATCAAATAAGTAATTGTAGTCCTTATTTTTATGTAATAGTAAATAAGTACAAAGCCATTTGCATCCCTCTTCGATGAGTGCAATTCCAATCAAGGAATAGAAGAACAATCTAGGAAGTGATTGAATATCATCCACATGAATTTTAACAATTCCCAATAAGTAACTAACGATTACCGTTAAAATGGCAGAAACAACCCCCAAAAGAAGTGCTTGAATCAATTTTGAAATTGGTTCTTTTTCTACTTTATCTAAGCGGTAAATCAAATACCCAATAATTATACTTGGAAGGATTGCTAAGTATAATAAAAACTTCATAGTATCACCAAAATCATCATATCATAGAATTTTTTATTGCAATCTCTTTGCATATTTATATTTACATCTTTAGACAAAAAAAGAAACTATTCTGTCTCTTCCTTTTCGTGTACTTGTTCGATTAATTTCTCAATATGGTTTCCATAGGAAATCGAATCATCATAAATAAATTTTAATTCTGGTGTATGGCGAATTTCTATTCTTTGGCTTAATTGTCCTCGGATAAAAGATGCTGCTCCATTGAGAGCCTCACAGGTACTTTCTTTTTTCGTGTCATCTAAAACTGTAAAATATACTTTGCAAAAACTCAGATCTGAAGTAATTTCACATCCTGTAATTGTTACAAACTTAATATCTTCATCCTTAATCTCCGTTTGTAAAATCAAACTAATTTCTTTTTCAAATTGACTATTGAGTCTTTCTATTTTAACGTTCATATAAAACTGTACCACCTTTCTTTTTTTATATTTATATTATAGCATGTATCCCCCCGTTCTAACAATCATTTAGGAATGATTCAAAATCTAATTTAAAAAAATCACTATTTCTAGTGACTCTTACAAATAATAAATTTATTTTATTGCTTGAATCGTATAACCTTGTTGTTCTAATAAATCGGCGATTCCACCTTCTCCTATGATATGAGCGAGACCTACTGTACAGAAGACATCTTTTCCTTCTATCAAGGATTCTTCTAGAGATTTTGCCATATTTTGATTTCTAATAGTAATTAACTTATCATTATATTCTTTTGTATATTCATCTACTGATTCTTCTAATAGTAATTTTTCTAATTCTTTTTCATTACCCTTTTTATAGGATTTATATAGTTCTAATAATGCTTCTTTTGCTTCGTCATATTCATCGATACTATGCGTCAACAAATATACCTGTGCATCATAATCAAATCCCGATAATAGATTATATTGATATTCTGCAGATTCTAATTCGATGATTTCTTTTTCATCTTCTTTTGCCTGCTCTAAAAAATAGTTATCAATTCCATATTTTTCATCCAAGTCTGCATCTAGTACCGCTGCATTTTCCATCAGTGAAAACCAAAACATTGGATTATAAACATCAAATACTGGGCTATAAAGGCCGGCATTTTTTAAAATTTCTACACCTTGATTATATCTTTCTTGGTCAATATAATCACTTACTTTTTCACCATTTGGAAGAACAAACTGAGAAAGCAGTGCCATTTGACTTGATAAGTCTTTTGTATACTCAATTAAATCAAATTCTACTGCAATTGCCTTACTTTTTTTGTAGGCATCCATTACATAATCAGGAAGTGGATACATGGACTCATCAGCGGCATGAATAGAGCCAAAAAGATATAGTTTATTTTCTGTTCCTTCTTTTGTCACTTCCAATAAAAGTGGTGTGTTATCCGGAATTGGTTCAGGTTTCGCTTCTTCTTTCTTTTTCCCACATCCAACAAATAGAAAACTAAATACAAGCAATAATACTAAATATTTTAAATACTTTGTTTTTTTCATCGAAAGACCCCTCTCTTAGTTTTATCATATCATAGTTTTCAGTAAAAGTCCTCTTAAAATTTAAAAAGCATCTAATTTCAACAATGGTTGATTTTCAATGCTTTTCTAGTTCTTACATATTTATGATATCATGTTAATAAATTGGGACAGACTCGTTCCCTTATAAACGACATATCTTGGGATGTAATAATTAGAAACATTCCTTGTTGCCTTTCTATTTCCACCTGCAAACGCAAGAGGAATTCCTACTTCTCTTAGCGCCGATTCTAATGTTTGGCTTGTTTTATAAAATGGATAACAAAAAGCAAGTTTTCCTACTCCTTTACTAAGAGATAAGTTCAAATCAGCAACAATTTCCTCCTTTGATAATAATAGTGGCTTAAATCCACAATTGGAGTCTCTACAATAATCATTATGATGAAGTTCATCCCCATGAGAATAGATTTCTAAATATGGTGTCTTTTGATATTTGGAAATATCCCACCAACCAGTAATCAAAAATAGACTGGCGTGCATTTGATACTCTGATAAAATGGCAGGTAAATGCGTATCAGTTCCCATCGCTCCATCATCGATTGTGAGTAATACCGATTTTTCAGGAATTGTGATATTTCCCATTTTCCAATCATAAAATTCCTGCATAGTTAATGTTTTATATCCATTATTTTTCAAATAATCTAATTGCTTTCTAAAATTTTCTGTCGATATACAAATACTTTCATTACATCCTTCAGTTGCTGCATCATAAAAGAAATGATAATTTAAAACGGCAACGGAACCACCAGAAGATGTACGGGGAGCGGGAGTTGGCGTTGGTTTTGGAATTCCTGATAACATATCCACAATTCTTTCCTTGGTGGTACTATTAGAAACTAGATAATGATAATGTGTACTAGCACCTTTAGTTAATTGTTGATCACCTTCATGAAAATAAAATGGCTCTAAATCACTTTCTATAAAAAATCCATATTTTGAAAGAACTTCATTCCATTTTTCTTTTTGTGCAGCACTTCCAACTAAGAAAATACTTTTTTCCCTAAAGTCTCCTTTTCCTTCTGTCCAATAGATAAACTCTTGTTTTGTTAAAGTAGTATATTCCTTTTCTTTCCAAAGAGATAAAACTTCTTCCATCTTCTCTTGAGAAATATCTTCTGAAAACTGAAAAACGCTTAATTTTTGTAATAATGGTTCTGTTTCTTTTTCTTCTAATTGGAAATGATCTTTTACCGAATAAATTTCTCCTAAAAAGGAAATATAATGATTTCCATCCTCAATTAAGAATACATCAAATGTAAAAGAACTAGGAAGAGAAATGACAAGCTGATTATTTTTATATAATTCTGTTTTTTCAGTCACCAATCTTTTCGTTGGAATTAAATGATCCAAGGAATTGTCTTCTGTATGAGATACTTTTTCTAAATTTTCATAATCGATATAATAATCTAAATCTTTGATTTTAAAATAGATATCGCTTGATGAGTTAATTTCCGTTTTTTCTAGTGGCAAAAAAGTTTCTTTTTCAACGAAACCTGCTTCTTGGTATTCATCTTTTTTCTTCTGATAGATCTTTTTTCTTTCTTTCGTCTTGATTCCTTCGGAAAATGATTTTCTAATCTTAGAAACCATTTCTAGTTCTTTCTTCTTTTTTTCTTCTTCTTGAAATTTACGTACTAGAAAAAAGCCTCCAACACAAAGGGCTACAACAAGTAGGACACTGAGAAGAATAATTATTCTTTTCTTTTTCATGATTCTCTCCTATCTTTACTATATCATAATTATATATATTTTTAAGAAAAACTATGTCGAACTCTTTTAATTTGTATATTTTTCTATCGGGTTGACAGTGGATAATGAAATATATAATTTTTTTCTTTTTCCTTCGGTTTTACTTCATTTTCCGGAGATTCACCATACAATTTTTCATTTACTTTGTCAAAAAAAGATTTTTGGAATTCTTCTTCTGTCATACTTTCTGGAATCATACCATATTCTTTTTCTAAATGATAGACATAAGGTAGAACTTCTCTTTTATAAGGAGATTCAAAATCCCATATCTCGCAAATTTGAATTGGATATAACTGATCAATTTGTTTTAACTGTGATAAAAATTGGACATAACGATCGACAAATTCTGAAATCAGTTGTTCTCCCACTTCTTTCCTATTTTCTTCTATAGCCGTTAATTGAGAGTACTTAATTGCCACTTGCTTTTCTCTTTCTATAAAATATTCACTGGATAATGCAATCACACCGTCTCTCACTTCATAATCATAAAATCTACCATCATTTTCAAAAGATGGAATAATTTCAAACGATTGAATGACCCCTATTCGCCCAAACAAGTCAATGACTTTTTTCCTACTTGGAGAAATTTTTTGATATGCTTTTATTACATCTTCCATCTGATAGTTAAATGGCAAATAGTTCCTATTAGAATCTAATACTTGTAACATCAATTGATAATAAAGTGCTCCCTCATCTTCTAGTTTTCTAGATAACTCTTTTTGATACTCTGGATAGTTATAGTATAAAAATAATGTATTATTATAAAAAGGAAAACAGTCTCCTAATTCGACTCTTGTTTTTTTCAAAAACTGTTGATTATTAAAAACATAATAATTCTTTTTATCATCTATATAACAGTTTTGCATTAACTTACAAAAGGCATATTCTAAGCTACAATCACCCTCACAAATTTTATCCTCTACATACAAAACAGGATTCGTTCCAGTAACACCAACATAACTGGAATGCCTTCCTTTTTGAATTGTGATGTGACTTAATTGATATTTAAAAACTTCTTGTTCTTCTTCTGTCAAACAACAGAAAAATCTCTCTGCTCGATTTCGAAATGCTTCTTTATCTAAATCAGAAAAGCTTCCATAATATTTATTATCTAAAAAATTAATGGATGAAAGTACTTCTTGAATACTTGCATCATTTTCTGGTAATCGATCCAACAACTCGTCGTAATCTATTCCAACATAATAATATTTATTTCCATCATAATAATCATAGTAATCATATGGATTCACTTTATGAAGAGATATCAAAATCTCGGTTGCTAACAAGAGAGGTACTATGACTCTTGATTTTTGTTTTGTTTCTTTTTTAGATGATTCTTCTACTTTACGATTTTCTTTTTCTTTTGCTTTATGAATCACTACTGGTTCGATTAATTTTAGTAGTTCTTCCCTAACTCCTGCAGGTGGTACTTGAAAATTTACTTTTCCATCTTCCATTACCTGTTTTAAAACCATTTTCATATCCCCATATTGGATGAAAAGGTAACATTCTCCCTTGTAATGAATTTTGGTAGTTATATCAATCAAATCTTCTTCTATTTTTTGCTCTTCTATCGTTTGTTTTTTTTCCATCTTGTTCACCTGGCTTTATACTTCTTGAATGACAGTGATAATCATTGGTCTACATTCCGTTTCTTTATAGAAATACTTTCCTAAAGTTTCACGGACCTCATTTTTGATTTTAGTGTAATCTACACGGTGTTGTTCAAAGTTGATGTTATGTTCTATAATTTCTAAAGAACGGTTCTTTGCTTCTTCCACAACATCGAGGTGTTCTTTTACATAAATGAATCCTTTGGTTACAATCTCTGGCCCTGCTAAGACTTTTTTTGTACCTCGATCCAGTGTTGCACTGATAATTACGATTCCATTTTCTCCTAGCATCTCTCGATCTTTTAAAACGAGTTCTCCAATATCCCCACTATTTTTTCCATCAATTAAGATTTCTCCTACAGGAATTTGTTCTTTGTTATCCACTAGAACTCCATTTTCAAATTCGACAACATCCCCATTTTGTTTTAGCAGGATATTCTCTTTTGGAATTCCTAATTCTTCAGCAATCGTTGCATTCATATATTGATGGCGATATTCTCCCTTTACTGGGAAATAGTATTTTGGATTCATCAAATTAATCATTAACATTAAATCTTCTCTAGAGGCATGATGTAATAAATGCTTTTTACTAGAAAGACATACTACGTTAATATTGGCTCTTGCGATATCGTCCATAACAATCGCTAGGCGTTTTTCAATTCCTTCATAACTAGGTTCTGTAATAAAAATAGTATCTGTTTCTCTTAATTTAATGTACTTGTCGAACCCTTTAATTACCCTTTCTAAGTTTGCGAAAGGTTTTTCTTTCTCATCTGAAATTAGAACAACTACCCCTTTATCATTTAAATTGGATAAGTCACCAATACGATCTAAATCAATTGTTAAATACTTCATTTCAATAGATTTATGAATTAAATCTTGAAGTCTTTTTCCCATCACGACGATTTTTCTTTTGGTCTTCATGACTTCATTAAAGATTTCTTGAACACGATAAATATGAGATGGAAGAATCGTTGCGATAATTCGATTCTCATTATGATTAAATACTTCACGAATAAATCCACTAATTCTGTTATTTGGAGAAGTATGTCCCCCTTTTTCCGCATAGAATGATTCTGATAATAAACATAAAACTCCTTGTTTTCCAACATAGGCCAGTTTTCCAATATCCGTTTTATAGTGCCCCATCATCGTAGAATCAAAGACAAAGTCACCCGTATAACAAATGGCTCCATCCTTTGTATATAATACATAACATACTGCATCTGGGATTGAGTGTGTTACACTAATTGGAAAAATAGATAAGTCATGCCCAAACTCTAGTTTAGAATGTGGTCTAATTTCTTTTAAGTTTGCCTTTTCAATTCCTGCATCCAACAAATCCCTTTTAATAATTTCCATCGTATACTTTGTGGCATATACAGGGACATTCGGAAGTGTCAGTAATACATCACTGATTCCTCCCATATTACTTTCATGTCCGTGGGTAATAAAAATCCCCTCTATTTTTTTCTGGTTTTCTTTTAAATAATCAATGTTAGGTACAATATAATCAACTCCTAACATATTACTATTATCATATTTTAAGCCTGAATCAAAAACAAAAATATGCTCGTCCACATTGACAATATACATATTCTTTCCATTTTCATTGAGGCCCCCTAAACTAAATATTTTTATTTTACTCAAAATAATTTTCTCTCCTTTCTTTTCTTAAGTGTTTTAATTGTTGCTGATTACTTTCTATCTGTTCTAAATATCTTCCCTCTTCATTCAAATATTTTACTTTTGTATGTCTTTTAGATATTCCTATTTGATTAGACTGAAGTAAATAATCTGCAATGTGATTCATATAATCCAATTCTAAATAAATACTATCATGAATATAATCAAACTCATCTTTTAAATCAACAACGCTAAAAAAACTGCCTTGTTCTATCCTTTTTATCTCTCTTACAAAATATTCTAAATCCTGATGGCTTTTTGTTAGTATCTGTTGTAACTTTTTAAAACTTCCACCTACAGATACATCTTCTACAACCCATTCACTCATTGTTAACATAATAATCATATCTTCTTTTAACATCTGTAATAAAGATACTAAAGATAAAACTTCTAATTTTAAACTCAAAAACCAATCATTGTGATTATCCATACAAGGCCACTTCGAATCGCTTTTTCATTATATATCATAAATCGAAATTAATCAATAGTTGCGAGTTTTTCTAAAGCACTTTTGGCTGCTTCCTGCTCTGCTTCTTTCTTACTATGGGCAGTTCCTATTCCATAGATAATTCCATCGACACTTACTTCTATTGTAAACTGTTTATTATGTGCAGGTCCTTCTTCTTTTACTAAATCATATTTCAAAGTTCCCTGTTCTGTTTGAATATATTCTTGTAAGGAACTTTTATAATCATTAAAAAATACGATTTTGGGATCTTCTATATAAGGAACAATGACCTTTAAAATAGTCTTTTTTACGGTTTCATAGCCAAGATCTAAATAGATTGCACCCATGAATGCTTCAAAGATATCCGCTAGAATAACTTTTTTATATCTACCACCTTCTAATTCTTCACCGTGCCCTACTTTAATATAGTCACTAAAGCCAAGATCTGATGCATAGGTAAAACAAGCATTCTCACATACGTAACTAGCTCTTGTTTTGGTCATATCTCCTTCTTTGGCATTTAAATTTTGATATAAATAATCGCTCATTACTAAATCTAAGACAGCATCTCCTAAGAATTCTAATCGTTCATAGTCTGCTTTTAAGTGATTTTCATGTACATACGAAGAATGAGAAAAAGCAAGTTGATACAACTTCAAATTCTTTGGTTCAATTTCTAATTTTTCAAATAATTTTTTCATAATCATTTCCTTCTTTAAACTTTCGATCAATCTATACTCATGGTACTACAAAATACTTGATTAAGCAAGAAATGTCTTTAGAAAAAAAGCAGTAGACAAATTCTACTACTTTTATTTAGATATTCGTTATGATTGCTTTTTTTGATAAACTGGTCCATTTAAAATTGCATCAATGACTTCGTCTTCTTGGATTCTTCTTGCATCTTGTAATTCATTATATAAATCCAATTGACTTGTATCGACATTGTCTTCTAAATAATTTAACATTGGATTACTCCAAATGAATTTGGCGATGGACCTCATAAATTCTCGCTTATCAGAATCAATTTCACTTTCCTCTTGACCAAAATAATCTACAATTTCCTTCTTGCATTCTCCATTTAATAGTCTTTGAAAAAACTGAAGAAATCTTTCTTTTAAATCTAAATATTCTTTCAATGATATCATATCCTGTATTACAACTTCTAATGGTTGTTCGGATAAATCAACATTTTCCTCATCTACTTTTATCTGATTATGTTTATAGGGAAGTTCACTAATCATTTCTTGAAACGCTAAATCTATGGAACAGGCTGTTTTTTTATTCACATTTTCCTGACATTGTTTTTTGTATAGGCTTAAACGATCAACAAGGCCTGATGCAAATTCGCTCAATGTTTTCTCACGGCCGTGTGTTTCATCTTTCATAGATGGATAATGAAACGATTTTCCTGAATAAAATCTTTTTTGTTTACGATCACTAGATTTTTTCACTTGATTTAAAAAATAGATTTCCCACTTAAAATCATCTCCAGGTATTGCTGTTAATAGTTCCAACAATTGATCTAAAGCATTTTTACATTCTGAAAGTGAATACAACACTATATTTTCCATGGTACTGAGACTTGTTACAGCCTTAAAAGATCTAGAATGTATTTCAGAAAGTTCTTCCTTTCCTCGTTCTAGGATAGAGGCAATATGATCTTTCGTTTCTTCTTTTAGCGACAGTTGATTTTTTAATACACTAATTGGTTGTACTAGGGCAACATCAATAAAACTAGGAGAAGCTTGTTTTAACTTTTCTTTTACGTCTTTATCTTGTACTTGTTTTAATAGCATTTCACGAATTTGTTCATACAGTTGATTAGCTGAATCGATATTTTGTAGTTGTTGTGGCGTTACTATCTTTTCATTTTTTATTTCTGTATTTTGAATGATTCTACTTTTCAATTCATTTCTCGTAAAAATTGCCTGTAAGATACTGTTTCTTTCTGAATCAAATGGTTCTTCAATAAGCTTACTAAACGATTGTAATAAATTTATCTCATTCTCATCTTGATTATCTAATACACCATGAATTGTAACTAGGAAATTACACAACTCTATATATGCATTTTTAAAATAAAAACTACTTTCTGATGATTCTAAATAAGCATCATTTAACTCATTATAAATATCATTATAAGATTTTTTGGTTCTAATTCCTTCTTTGACAACATAGTTTAATACTTGAACAGCATCAAATGATATTAAAATACTTTTTTGCAGTGATAAGAATTCTTCATCAGTTAAAGATTCAATCACATTACAAATCTGTATTCTTCTTGCATCCCTCAAAAACATTTGGTCCATTTCTGGTTTTTCCTTAGATTGAACGATACTATTAATTTTTGCCTCAAACATGGTACTCACTCCTTTAACTCTTAATACTATACTATAAAATCAATTCAAGCTCAATATCATTTTGATCATAAATTTGTTTAATTCCAGCAAATTGCATTGTTATATACCAAAACTAATAGTTGAAACAAAAGAAAAAATAGTAGAAACTTCTGCTATTCATTTCCAATTGTTTTTTTATAAACCACAGGTGTCTGGTCAATTACTGCATTGATGATATCTTCTTCTTGTACGGCTCTTACCATTTCTAATTCACTAGAAATGATGATATATCTTGGATCTACTTTTTCTAAAGCTTCTTGAAGATCTTGAAAAGTATTTTTCTTTACCGCTTCTATTTTGTCTACAATTCCTAGGATTGTTTTATATAACTTTCCATCTTTCAAACGTGCATGAAATTTTTTCCTTTCCCTTTCTGATTTTACACATGATAGATAAAAATGATAAACAAATCCTCTAAGCGCTCCTATTTCCTCTTCTTGAACTATTCTTTTATAGATAGCTTCTGGGGATGCTTCAACCATAGCAATTTTTCCAAAGTTTTTACAATATAAGTCTGTTTCTGGAATTTCTTCCGTATCAATACTATTCCATAATTCTAATAGGAATATAGAGTTCATTTGATTCATTGCTTTCATTTTAATTTGATCTGCATAATCTGAATAACCGACTTGCATTTCAATACATTGTAAAAGCCGATTGAAAGTAATTCTATCTTCCCCATGAGGAATTATTTTACAATTACTATAAGTCGCACGACGAACTAGCCAATTTCTACATTGAATTGCTTGTAATTCTTTTCTTGGATTTCCTCCGCCATTATAATCTGCTTGATTCAGCGGAACTTTTTCTATCAAATCAATGAGTTCTTTCAAAACCTTATCTTGTTTTTTTACTGTTTGAGGTGTTTTTAATAAATCTATTTTTTTACTAAATGCCTCATAATTTTGCACTAATTCTGCTGTCTGATCATCCATATCTTCTAAGCATTTTGCAATTTCTTCTTGTCTTAATACTTTGATTTCCTTATTCTTTAAATTAATGATTGCTAGAATTAACTTTTTCATTTCATCGCAAACAGATAAATCTAGCTTTTTTTCTATGATTTCAATTTCTTCTCTATCAAAGCCTAAATTTTCCCACAATTCTTGATATGGATAAAACACGCCTTCTAGCAAACCGAAACCCAATGCTTGCCAAATTTCTTGATACAAATGATACAAGGTTACCTCCATCGGCTCAAAATCAGAGGTTACCTCCATTGGCTCAAAATCAGAGGTATTGTTTCCAATTCTACTCTTTAATTTCTTCCTAGTGACCATAGATTTTAAAACGGCTTCTTTCTTTTGATATAGAGGTTCCTCGATGTCCTTTTTCAACTGCTCTTCTATTTTTTCTTGATTCTTTTCTTTTTCTAAAGCATCCAAATCTGGTTGAATCTTATGGAGAAAATCAAGAAGATCTAAATATTGATTTCTATAATAATTACTATGCTCTGGAGACATTCTATAGGCTTGGTTTACTGCTTCTAGAATCTCCTCATAGTGAGATTTTAATTGAATTTTCTCCCTTACAACTTTCAATAAAGTTTCGATTTTCTCAAAGGTTTGTCCCACATTTTCTTTTAGGCTTATAAATTCCTCTTCCGTTAATGAACCAATTACTTCACAAATTTATTGATTTCGAAGTGCTCTTGCATATTTTTCTTCTTCTGAAGTTTCACTGATCTTTCCTATTATATTTTCAAATTTTGCTTCAAACATAGTTTCCTCCATAAAGTAATCTTACTTTTCAAACCGTTATACTCTTTCTTTTATATCACAAATTTGAACATCCAATTTCGTGTATTAATTATTCTTTATTATAAACTTCTTTTTCTAAAAATCAATAGTTAGAAACTAATAGTGATTGTAAAAATGGAAAAAAAATAGTAGAATAGTTTTAGGTGAATTGTATGAAATACCTACTCGTTGGATGGATTAAAATCTACCAACTCATTCCTGGTCCTTGGCATAATCATTGTAGATTTCAACCGACGTGTTCAAATTATGCGATTGAAGCCATTTCTAGATTTGGTGCATTCCAAGGATCTATTCTAATGATTAAAAGAATTTTGAAATGTAATCCTTGGGGTCCTTATGGATATGATCCTGTGCCACAAAGAAAAGAAAAAAAGGAGAAATAAAATGAAAAAATTAACACAAATCTTTGCCATCTTAATACTTATATGTATTTTTAGTACTGGTTGTTTTAAAAAAGATAACTTAGAAGGAATAGAAATTGTAACTACGGCTTACCCTTATGAATATATCACAGATTATTTATATGGAGACCATGCTTTAGTCACTTCGATTTATCCTGATGGAACGGATATTAAAAAGCATGATTTAAGTACGAAACGTATAGATGACTATAGTAAAAAAGAATTATTTATTTATAGTAGCATTGGAAGTGATAAAGACTTAGCCGTAGAATTACTCGAAAGAAATAAAAACTTAGATGTTATTGATGCGACTTCTGGGATGGAAACAACTTATGGAGAAGAAGAATTATGGTTAAATCCTTCCAATTTATTAATGGTTTGCCAGAATATTAAAAATGGATTAAATGCATATATTACCAATAACTATTTAAAAAAAGAGATTGAAGATGCGTATCATCAAATTAAAATTGATTTATCTGAATTAGATGCAGAGATCAGGCTCACCGCACAAAATGCCACAAGAGATACAATTGTTGTCAATAGTGATTCGCTTTTATTCTTAGAAAAATATGGTTTCAATGTCATTTCTTTAGACAATCAAACTAACCCTGTTACTGAAAAAAGGATTAGTGATGTTAGAGATATGATTCAAAAAGGGGAAGTAAAACATATATTCCTTCTAGATAAAACAGATTCCAATGATATCGTAAAACAGATTATTACAGAAACAGGAGTCGCAACATTTACTTATAAGCGCTTAGATAATATGACAGATGCCGAACGAGATAATGATGAGAACTACATTACATTGATGAATGACAATATTGATTTATTACGAAGTGAACTATATTAAAAGCAAGATTCAACAAAAAAAGTAGCCAAACACTGGTTACTTTTTTTAACGGGATAAAGGCTTTTCTTCTTTTCCAATAATCACCCAATGATATCTTCGATTGGCAATACCAGAACCACATCTAGTACATTGATTGTGTAAGACAACATTGGTAACATGCCCACAAGCAGGACAAGCGATACTTTCTTTTGGCGTATGATTTTTTACAAGTGTCAGGATATATTCTCTTTCTAGGCGATTGGTCTTACTACCACCAACGATTCTATCCCCTTTCACTACTTGTTTCTGTTCTTCTGTTAGAGGTGTCGTATCAATTGCATATTCCAAGAATGATACACGAATCCATACTTTAGCAATTTCCATATCTCCTTTAACAATCAAACTAATTAACTTTGAAAATACTGGTTTCATATCAGCAACAATATTTTTTACTTGATGATCCTTGCTTACCTTAATTCCTCTTAGATAACTATTATAAATATCATCTGATAAGACATCTCTTAAAAATTCATACCGTTCATTTTGAACACCATCCATGACCTCTTTATAAAGCTCATAAATCGCCATTGCATATGTATCTTTATTATAACTTTTTCCAATATCTTTTAAGTAACGATTGGATACTTCCATAAATTGAGTTTCTTGACTTGACATACGAATCAGCAGAAAAATACATACAATAATTACAATGGAAAAGATAACGATTCCTGCAATAAAAAATCCAATCATATCCGATGTCTCCTTTCATAAATAGAAATTAAAAGTGCTGTAAGTCCTGTAATCACACCCACTGAAACTAAAATAATACTTGCACGATACTTCCCATTTAATGGTTTACTTTCTTTCTTTGTCGATGCCGTTTGCATAGGACCAGATTCTTCAATCACATAGTCACTATTATCTTTATACTCAACGGGTGTTCCTTCTAAATCCGTACGATATCCAATCTGTAAGACAGAAGTTCCAAATTTATTATCATATATCTTGGTGGAATATTCATATACTGATCTTTGCATTTGTGGCTTTTTTGCTTGGGAAAACCCTAAATAAGTTGTATCCCCAATAATAGTAAATGGAACTCCACCCTCTGTGACCCCATACAGTGCCTTTGCTTGATTCATTAAGGCTAAATTCGCATCTCCAGAAGTTTCATACTTATAGATTCTCATATTAGGATATCTTTGTTTTAGGGCCTCTAGATAAGCCTTTTCTTGACTACAAAATTTACAATCATCACTATAAAAAAAATAGACATTTACTTCATTCATAGCAAAAGTTTGAACTGGTAATATCCATAGGAAAAAACTGAAAATCAAAAACAATTTCTTTTTCATTTCACTCACCCCTACTATTTCTAAGAACATTATATCATAGTTTAAAAAGTTGGCAAAGAAAAAAGAATCAATCCACTTCCTTTAAAGTTTCAAGTTCTTTTTGACATACTGGATAAATTGTTTTAAAAGCATTAGAATCATCGATAATCATATACATTTTATTTAAAAATGACTGAACTTCATGGATGGTAGATACTGCATCTTCTTCATCATCAATGCTCTCTACCATTAACAGCACTCCCTCTTCTGACTTTTGTTTAGACCAAAAAGGACAAAGACTAGGTCCTGCTAAACAATAAAAATCTAAATTTTGTTTTAAAAAATAAGTATCTTGATTTACAAGAACTGCTCCCACAGATGCAAAGCGAACTAAATCTCTTAAGTAAAGAACAATCTCTGCACTCGGACTTTTAATATAAAGATTACTATTGGGATAGTTATTGACAACATTTGCGACTGTTTCTACAAATATTTTATTATCTCCTCCCTCATCATTCATCGTAAAAACAAAAACTTTATCACTGCCTTTAAAATCACTTAACACATTTTCTAACGTCATGATCTCCTCACGATTTACTCTTGTTCCTATATTATGAACCCTTAATTCTTCGAGTGTATAATCTTTAATTTTATAATTAGGGGAGCCTTCTACCATATTGGTATCCGAAATTACAATGCGATGATCCTTTGTCATGTATAGGTTTAAACTCACTCCTAGTAACTCGGGATTATGCAGTGCAAGAGAAATTGATTTTTCTGTATTTAAAGCCGTATTTTTACTACCCATTCCATTTTTTATAATATAATCCATAATTTCCTCCTACTTTACTATATGAGTTAGAAAAAAAATATTGAAAAGAAAAAAGACATTGAGTCTTCTCCTATTTCATTAGGAATCTGTCTTTTTGTCTTTCTCTTAATATTTCTTCATCCTGTTTTTGAAATTCTTCTAATAATTTTTCATTTTTTGCAAATCCTTTTAGAAAATATTCTACTAAAACCGGATCTAATTGTTGTGTAATTTCGCCAAAAGAATCAGTCACAGGTGTTGCTGCTCTTCGAAGCTCTACAAATGCCTCCTCTAATGTTTTTCTCGCATTATAACTTCTTTGAGTGGTCATTGCATCAAAGGTATCTGCTACACTTAAGATTCGTGCAAAATAAGGAATTTGTTCGCCTTTTAATTCGTCCGGGTATCCCTTTCCGTCTAGTCGTTCATGGTGATGACGGATCATATCTTTAATTTCCTGATATCCTTCGATTGGTAAAATTTCTGAACCAATAATAGTATGATCCTTCATAATTTCAAATTCTTCTTCTGTTAAATTCACCGTTTTTTGTAAAATGACATCTGGAATCCCAACCTTCCCTATATCATGTAGTTTTCCACCAATTCGAATTAATTCTAATTGTTCAACAGTTAATCCTGCTTCTCTTCCTATCATTACCCCGTATTCCGCTACGTGATTCGAGTGTATTACTGTATAACTATCTTTTAGTCGAAGCAGTTTATTTAGTTTTAATAAACTTTGAATCACTGCATCTTTATTTTCTAAAGGTACTAATTCACTTTCTCTTAGAACCTCTGTTCCTAAATATTTTAATTTTGTCATATTTACCATTTGTGCTAAATTTCTAAGAAAGGAAACTCCTTCTTGTAATTCAGAAGTGATTCTAGGAGTTCCCATCCCTCGAGGATGTTTTTCAAAAGGCTTCTGATTGATAGAAATCATTAAATCAATAAAGCTTTTCCCTTTTTCTAAAGAATGTTCAGTTACTCGCACGATTTGTGTTAAATTTTGAATTGCATAGGCTCTCATTTCTTCTGTGATTGGTTCATTTTCATGAATTAAAAGAATTTCTGGCTGATTCATCAAATTCTGATCTTCACCTACTTCAAAATTCTCAATTTTCTGAATTAAAAATGCTTCTTCCGGTAAGTTACTTTTCCTCAATTCCTCTAAAATCACTTTTCTCATATCTTCTGGTAGATGATATGAAGCTACTTGATAATTAGAATTATACCCCTGTTTCATTTTTCCACCCCTCAAATTATGTTTTTATGCATATAACATGTTATCATATCTTGATTCAAAAAAATGGTAATAGGTGGTATTTGGTAAGTTTTTAGTGATATTTAGCAAGTGAAATCATTCTTATTCGAAAATAAACTAAAAAAAGTAGAATAATATCTACTTTTTTTGAAACATACTTTTATCAACTCCACATTTCGGGCAGATAAAATTTTCAGGCAATTCTTCGCCATAATAAATGTAACCACAGATGGTACAAACCCATGCTGTTTTTCCCTGTTCAGTAGTCACTTTGATTAGGTCATTCTTGTTTTCTTGATAATAACCATAGCTCATGGCTTCTTTATCTTCAAAAAGATCTGCTTCTATCAGTCTTCCAATAAATAAAGTATGTGTGTCATTATCAATAGTATCTATCTTTTCGCACACCATATATCCTAAAGATTCATCTATAATCTTGATTCCCTCTACTTCTGTGGTTTTGATTGTTTCAAATTTATTGATATCTCTCATAGAATTCATCCCAAAAGTAGTAATAATTTCTGGATTTACATCCATGCTCAATACGGATAATGCGAACTTATCATTTTCTTTTAGTAATTGATTTGTGTAATTCGTTTTCATAACAGCAACTGATATGAGTGGATTGTCTCCTGCACTAATCTGGGATACAGCATCTACAATGCATCCCCCATTTTTAGTTGTTAGTACATACATTCCCTGTGTAATTTTTCTTGTTATTTTTTTATTTTTCATTAAAAATCTTCCTTTCTACTTTCATAACTAGATAAAATCCCAAAAAACGAACTTATCCATGGCGTTTCTCTTTTCATGATTGACCGTTGGGACAGCTTCCTCACTAGGATACCCTACTGGTAATAGTGCCACAATTTCATAATGTTCTGGAATCTGGTATACTTCTCTTATCTTTTCAGGGTCAAATGAACCAATCCAAGTTGTTCCAAGTCCTAAATCTACAATCTCAAGCATCATGTGAGTTGTTACAATTGAAGCATCCACGATTCCTTCATCTTTTCCGTCATATTTTCTTTTCCATGATATATTTTTATCGTAACAAACAATCATAATTACTGGTGCATCCCAACCATAGGGAGTACATTCGTGTAACTTTTCTAATTGTTCTTTTGCTTGTAAAACTAAAATCCTTTGAGGTTGAAAATTCACCGCTGTAGGAGCAACTCTTCCTGCTTCTAAAATTTTCTCTAATTTTTCTCTTTCTACCTTCTGATTACTAAAATTTCTACAAGAATATCTCTTTTTTGCTAATTCTAAAAAGTCCATTTTCATCTTCCTTTCTCATTTCTATTTTTCTTTATTATATTATTTTTACTTAAAATCTACATAATGAAATCCTATTTCTTTATAAATGTCTGAAGCTCTTGGAAGATTCAAAATCCTTGCAATTATCAAATTATAAACTTCATCTATTAAAAAAATGGCACATAGAATTATACTAATTGTTAGAAATACTTTTTTATTCATTTTTTTTGCTAGAGAAAAACAAAGCGGTACAATCCCATAGATTAATAATAAACTGGATACACCAAAGAATAATACACTTCTTAGACATACAAATCCACCGATATTTCCAAAGTTCAAAATCTCGGTATTATAGTCCCAACAACGAAAGCCATCACCAATGACATATAATCCAAGACCACCAATGAGTTCTACAATCCCACTCGATACTACTCCAATCAAGAACACTTTTCCCACACTTTTTCTGTGTTTATAGGATAATAGATAGATGATCACAGAACCAGTGGCGTAAATATTAATCCAAGGTAAGAAGTTTCCTCCTCTCCAAAAGAACTCTTTCATTCCCCCATTAAAATAATAGAAGATAAATTCATAGATAAATCCAAAAATTCCTGAAATTACTACAATTAAGCAAAGAATTCCTAGCATTGTCATTTTGTCAAATGAATGGTCTTTCATCATATATTCTTGATATTTTTCTTTCATACTTTTTTCCCCACATTCTTTTATATTTCTATCCAATTCTATTTTATCATATCTGTATAATATAAAATTTCTTTATTTAAGGATTTTGCAAACTCAATTTCACTTTTGGTACTACTTCCAATATAGTGATCTACATCAACAACTAATATGGCATCTGAAATTTTTATTTTTTCTTTATGCATTTGATCAACCATTAGAATCTCATCTTTGTTGTATGCATCCTTACCAGTTTTTGTTAATTCATTTGGAAGAATCATGCAATTTCCTTTTAACGTCATCTGTTCAGCGATTTCTACCATTTCCTTCTTAAACTTGTAACTGCCACATACTGTAATTATTTTCATTTTATCCACTCCTTGATTCTATTGTAATTTATAAATTATTTATTACTTAGTTTAACTTCTAAATGAACTGGTTGATGGTCACTATATAAAAAATTATTTTCAATGACTTCTACCTTTTGAACCTCTATATTAGGACCTAAAACATATCCATCAATAATATAAAGTTGAGTATCTTTATAACTCCCACTATAAGGTTTGTTTAATAATCTGGAAGTTGGTTTTGAATAATCTGTTACAAATTTAAAGTTTTTAGGAATATCTTCATTTCTCAGTTTTGTGGGTAAAAAGTGACTCGTATCCTTTAATGGGTATTTTTTTAAATCTGTATCCGGAAAGATTTGATTAAAATCTCCTCCCGCAATTACATAGTTCCCTTTTTCTACTTCTAGCTTCATATTTTGTAATAATTTTTCAAATTGTTTTCCCTTCCCACTAGAAGTTCCATAAGCATCTAAATGAACATTATAAACTATAAGTTCCTGATCTGTTCCGTTAATTTTAATTCTTTCTTCTAAAATTGGATTCTTATACATGACGACCCTTTTAGGAAAACTATAAGCACTTGGTAAAGCAATCCTACTTGCTGATTTAACTTTATATTTATTAAGCGTTACATTTCCGCTTTCTACATGACCAACAGGATTTAATATAGGGTAAGGAATAAATAAAGATTTAAACATATAAGCAAACGCACTTGTACCATCAAAATCTTCTCTTAATTTTTCATATTGATTGATATTATAAGACCTTTTGGCTTTGATATCTACTTCTTGAAATAGATAAATATCAGCATTTTGAACTTTGATTAATTCTTTTACTCCTTTTAGATTTTTCTTAACATTAGAGGAATCTTCTGGCATAACCCCTTTTCCTCCATCCATAAAAAAGTCTTGAGTACTATCTAATGATAAGTATCCTAAATTATATGTAATTAAACTAATGCTTTTTCCTAACTCCAATTCTTTAATTTCGCTACCCTCTACTTTTAATATTTCTTGTTCCTTTGGTTTATACTCATTAATTACTAATACAAAAAATCCAATGAGTAACAATGTAATTAAAAGACTAACAAAAATAAGTAATATTTTTTTATAACTCATATATTCATGTTCCTTTCATAGCCTTCTTATAAAAGAATCTTTCCTTGCCTCATACCAATGTTTTACGTTTGCTGGTATTGTGATTACTACTCCTGGTTTTAATTCAAAAAATTTAATATTAAATCTATAATCACATCTTTTTCTTTTGGGTTCGATTCAGCAATAAGCAATGTTAATGCAGTAAGTGTATTATTATCTATCAATTGTTTATTATCTTTATATAAAATATCATAGTATTTCAGAAAATAAATAAACAAAGTAGCTGCTATACGTTTATTTCCATCAATAAAAACATGGTTCTTGACTATCATATACAAAAAGTTAGCAGCCTTTTCTTCAATACTATTATAAACATCTTTACCATCATAAGTTTGATAGATGTTACTTATTATAGAATCTAGTCCTTTATCTCTTTCTATTGCAAAAATATCACTTTCTTCATTAAAACGCAACTTCTTAATAATATTCATGCAATCTTCATAAGTAATCTTTTTATTATCTTTATTCCCTGTTGGTTTAGTTAAAGATCTATGATCATAATCATCTAATAAATCTAGTGCCTTTGTATAACTGCCAATTACTTTTAATATTTCTTTTGCATCATTATTTTCTAATCTTTCGTCTATTCTGTTTGCTATATCAATTAATTGAATTGTTTTTTCTAAATACTCTAATCTTTTTTGATTAACGGCATAACCTTTTATCATATAATCTTTTAATATTTTGTTTGCCCATTTCCTAAAAATAACACCGTTTTGTGATTTTACACGATAGCCAACTGAAATTATCATATCTAAATTATAGAAATCTAATTCACGGGTCTGTGTTTTATCAACTATAGCACCATGTTCAGTGGTATGTGCAAATTTTGCACATACCTCATCTTTGCTTAATTCTTGGCTTTTAAATATATTATTGATATGCCTTGTTATTACAGTTCTATCTCTATCAAATAATTTTGACATTTGTTCTAATGACAACCACACAGTTTCATCTTGCATATTTACTTCGAGTTTAACTTTTTGATTTTCAAAAATAATTATCTCATTTTTCATTGATGACCACTTCTTTTCATATTTTATATTAATAATATTTTAATTTAATTTTTCATATTCTTCATCACTTACTGGTTCACACCATTCGTTTGATGTTTCTTCGCCTGGTATTTCAACTGCAATATGACTAAACCATGAATCCTTTTTAGCACCATGCCAATGTTTTACATTTGCTGGTATTGTAATTACTACGCCTGGTTCAAGACTTACTGCCTCGTTCCCTTCTTCTTGATACCAACCCTCTCCTGCGGTACAAATTAAAAGTTGTCCTCCACCACTTTTTGCATGATGAATATGCCAATTATTTCTGCATCTTGGTTCAAATGTAACATTTGCTAAAAATAAGGGGCATTCCTTCGGATTTGTCAGTGGATTTAAGAAAGATTCTCCACTAAAATACTCTTTAAATCCATCATTAGGGCTACCTAAACCAAATATATTTTCTTTATCAAATTGTTCCTTATTCATAATCATTCCTCCTAATTTAATTATAATGTCTATTGAAATTTCTGACAATAGTGAGAAGTAAAACCCAAACTAAAAAGCTTGCTGATTCTCTAATTTATTTTTTACTTTTATTAAATACTGTTTTCTTTTTTCTAATTGGTCTGGATGATGTGCTAATGCATCACAGTATTGAATTTTATAACGTTTTACGCTTAAATCAGAATTACTTTGAATATCATTTTCCGTAATTGGCATATCATGAAACTCAATGAGATAGCACATTTCATCTATCAGTTGTTTATCAAAATCTAACCTCGTTAAAATCTTCCTAGACATTTCTGCCGATACCTTAGGATGACCACTAAAACTTCTTCTATCTCCTTCTTGGCAAGAAAAAGGTTTCCCTATATCATGTAGCAATAAACATAATCTAATTTCAATATCATTTTCTGATAAACTTAAGGCATATAAAGTATGTTCCCACACATCTAAATGATGATGTGGATGCTTATGTTCAAATCCTATCATATATCCAATTTCTGGAATGATTTCTAATAGATAACTCAAATTTTCTTGAATTGATAATATAACATCTTCTGATGTTAAAATTTCATATAAGTACCTGTTCAATTCTAATCGTTTGTCCATATTGATACACTCCTAAATTATCATTTAGTAATTATCTTTTGTAATCAATGTTTGCTAATTTGGCTTGTTTTATCAAATCTTTCGTTTGTAATCTATATTGTTTTTTGTCTTTAATAAAATAAGTCCCGCATTGTCTAAATTCAAAATTAACATTTTTTCTTATACATTGCTCTCTAATATCCAAAACCCATGAGTAATCAAGTGGTCTCGCATTTATATCCGATTCCCCACCAACAACAACTAATTCAATATCCTCAAGATATTTTTCTATATTTATTTTCTCTAATAGTGGCTGTGCTGTAATGCATTTATGTTTGATGGGTAAATCTTTAAATATGGATAGTTTATAATCAGCTTTTTTTTGATTTTCGATGGTGCAACATACAACTACATTTTCATATCCATTCTTCCAATCATCTGGAATACATTTCATAAATCGATCGATTCGTTTTGTTAGAAATAGGAAAGTACAATCTTGTCGTTTCTTTATCATTTTCCAGCATTCATCTCTCCACTCGTCTGCTTCTTCTATTAAGAAATCAGTTGAAAAACATAGATAGACAATTCCAGATTTCATTTTATAATTGCCATTTTTTAATTTTTCAATTGGCTTCTCGAAATCTTTTGTTTTTATAATTTCATTTGTATTAACATTTCTTTTTGAATCACCCTTATGAATATAGCAATGCAAACATCCATCACTACATTTTTTACATCCTCGCCACGGATTCCACATTGCCATATGATCACACTCCTAAATTTAATTTATCATTTAATAAATATTAAATTTTTCATTAGAAAACTTCTAAAAAATAATGGCTTGTCTACCGTCAGTCCAATTACTGTTTGTCTTCCTTTTCATTATATCAAAAAACGAATAAATCCTAAATCGAATCTGTTCGTTTAATTTTTATTTAGCGAATTCCTATCACTTTTTTTAAAATTGGAATTCTTCGAATAATTTCATAAGCTAATATTGTTACTATAAAGCTTCCAAAAATAATCATACATATTTGCAGTACAATATTATCTATCATCATTAAAGAATAGTATCCAATGATTACTAGAATTGTTTGATGTAAGATATAAATTGGATATGATGCCTTCTTAAAATAATTAGTCACTTTAGTTTCTTTATTCAAATACAATTTTCCTACTATTATACAAGATAAGATTCCCATCCATCCAACAAAGTTTACAAGTAAATCTCCATAGTAAGAAAAATGACCATATGCTATTACTAACAATAACTGGAATAAACAAAATACTGTCAAGATTACTTTTCTATTCTTCACAATTTTATCTATCACTATTTTATTAGTAAACATATAATAACCCAATAAGTACAATGTGAAATATTTTCCTAAGCTATACACACCAAATGCGCCAATATAAGACATTAACCATACAGGTATAAATAATAAAACTATCTCCAATAAATTTGCTTTTTCAAATTGATCTGAAACTTTTTTATATGGTATATATTTGATTACTAATAATGATAAGAGGGAGATAATAACTAAAAATAATATAAACCATAAATGTGCTGGTGTGAAGCAACCATCATATCCACTTAAATCTGTAAAATTAGTGAAGAAATGTTTGTAATTATCCAATATGCTTCCATTATATCCATAAAAGAATTTTCTCGCATATAAAGTTTGTATTGGGACAAGTAATACTATTCCACTAACAAATGGAATCAGTAGTTTAAAAAATCGTTCTTTTACAAATTCTTTTACTTTCCTTTTTTCTAACGAATATCTAGCACACATACCTGCAATCACAAATAATAATGCCATAATCCAAGGATTCACTATAATAATTAATGAACTTAATAATCTGTTTTCTCCTGCCCATACATAAAATTTTGTTCCATAATCATTCCAAATCATAAAAGTATGAACAGGAAATAAAAGTAATATTACAATTGTTCTTAAATTGTCCAAATAATGTTTTCTCATAATTTATCCTGCCTATGAATTATAGTTCTATTAAACTTTTTTCAAAATCTTTAACATAGTATTTTATATTCTTTGTCCCTTTTGAAATAATTGTATGCCCTTCTTCTTCAAGTAATCTTTTTTGTAATTCTATAGCTTCCGGATACTTAACATTTAATTCACCATCAGATTTTAAAGTTCTCCAATATGGTGTTATATCTTCATTTCTTTGATAACTCGCCCAAGCAACTATATTTACAAATATTCCTGCGGTCATTGGATCAGTAAAGTCTGCATTGTTTTCTTTTGCTAGATAATCTCTCATCATGATCACTGTAATTAATTTCCCTTTTGGTACTTTTTTCATTAACACATTATAATCCATGGTGGTGCAAAAAACATTTTATTTCCACCATATTTTTTTATTGTTTTCTCATCTTTAACAATTTGTATTTTAGGCATATCCTTATTGTTATTCATCATAGCATTAAAATCTTTTTTATTTTCATTCATCATATTCTATAACTCCTATCATCGTAATCTGGATTACTCTATATCAAAATCTTCTGTCTTTAAGTCACAATAATATCTACCACTTGTAGCAGTAAATTTTAAAACGCAATAATCTGGATCAGTAACTCCTTTTTTATAAAACATCGTATCGCCTGTTTTCCAAATCATGTTTTTCGTTTCTTGGTCTGTTAATACTTCCATTTTCCCTTTTAACATAACACCCATATACTTAACTAATCCTTTATGATAAAAATATATACTAGCATTCGGATTCTTTTGATATTGTTTTACTCTCATAGATGAAGTATTAGTAGAAAAATAAAATTCTTTTAAACCCTTTCGTTTTCTAGGTTTCAGCATTGCTTTCACATTAGGATAATTTTCATTATCAATAGAACATATAAAACTAACTTTTTGCTTATCAATAAATTTTTCTATTTTCTTTAAATCCATAAAACTTCATCTCACTTTCAAATTGTAATTTATCTTTTTCTTTTCATAATATTTAAACTATATATTCCTAGTAATATATAAGTTGGTAAAATGATATATAAACTTATATTTGGATAAGTTGTTATTGTTGTAAAACAATATGGTAAGGCACATACATTTATTATAAAATGTAAAATAATTGGTAACCATAGATTATTTGTTTTCTTGTATATTGTCCCAAAATACATTCCCATAGCAATAGTCCATATTACTTTTGTTATTATTATAAGGATTGGTTGCCCTAAAACTCCAACTATATGTCCTAGTCCAAAAATAACAGATGATAGAATAATTGCTATTATAGTATTATTTTTCTTTTTATAGCATATTTTTTCAATAAGATTTAATAATAAACCTCTGACATATAATTCTTCAACTATTGCAACACCTATATAATAAATAATACCTTCTATTAAAACTTTCCATATTGTTGGATCGGAATTAAAAGGTTTTAATCCTATATAAAATGCGATACCAGATATAGCACCTACAACAACTCCAACTATTCCATATTTTTTTAGTCCATTTTTTAACTCGTTTTTATTAAATCCTAATTTCCAATTAGGGCAAAAATACCTTAATGTAAAAAATGCAATTACTCCAATTATTATAAAATTAAACATTAAAGTCCAATAAAATGGTGTAATATCTAAAATTTCAATATTTATAAATAATGCACTAGGTAGTCCACTTATATCCATAAATGCTAATATTATTGTTAGAATGCCAATTATAATTAACTCTTTCTTTTTCATACTATACCTACTTTCAAAATTGTAATTTCTCGATTACTTTGTATTTTTCTCTACTCTCTTTTTACTATTTCTATATAAAGTGAATGTTGTGAAAAATACTAATGCAGGTGGTACTACTAATTTTATTGGACTTCCATTTACTATAAATTTAACTGGACTATCACTACCCATTATAGTACACATTACTCCTGCAATAAATATAAATGCAGATATAATTGATAATGTTAAAAAGAGATTCTTCTTTCTTTTTTCTTTCTTTAAATTAAACATCTTAATTCACACTCCTAGATTGTAACTTATCTATTTAACAATAAATCTATAAATTGCATAAGCAACCCATATAAGCCAAGAATATGCCCAAACCTTAAATATAATACTCACTGTTAAATATACAATGGCAACTATTATTGCTATTATCCAGTTTATTATTTTTTCTTATTCATTGTCTTTTACCCCTTCGATAGATTGCAATTTGTATTACTCCCATTCAAAGTTTTCTTTACCTGCACCTAATTCAAAATGATATTTAATTAGACCTTTATTAGCTCCTGTAAATCTACCATTATCTATTTCGATTTTTACTTTATTATTTTTACCAATGATTTTATAATCTTGTTTATTAAGAGCCGTCGGAGCAAGTAATGATGCCTCAATTCCGTTTTTAAACCACTCGGGCATAGTTCCATCATAACTTGATACTTCTTCTAAAGTTTTAGATTTATGTGCTATTCCATTATTTACACCATATCCAATAGCAACTATTCCAATCACTTTTTTGTTTGGAACATATTTTGATACCCCCCGATTAAAAGTGCCACCAACATAC
>DLAC01000022.1 GCA_002493865.1 Caryophanales bacterium UBA7057 | reverse complement strand
AAGATATTTTTAAGTATATTTCTACTCATTTTCAAATAGAAATAGAAACAGAAAAACTCATGATGTATACCCATGTAAAAGAATTCTTAGATTTATGTAATCAAAAATTAAAAAAAGAAACATTATTAAAAAGAATTAACCAAAGAGAAAAGAATGGATTTATTCTATGTAATCTACCAAATAAAAAATATAGCAATAGGATTGTTACAAAGAAAGAAACGATAGAAATTACGAAAAGAAGATTTCAACAATTAGAAGAGAAAAGTGAAAAGGAACATCAGATAAAAAACGGAGTCAAAGGTTCTTCTACATTTAAAAATGGAAAAATAATTACAGGAGAATGTATTGTAATCAAAGATAATACAGTAGATATCAGCAAACTAAATTTAGAAGGAAAAATCCTAGTTTGCCCGATTACTACTGCAAAAGATGTTGAGTATTTGAAAAAAGTAAAAGCACTGATTGTCGACTATGGAGGAATCCTTTGTCACGCTGCTATCTTTTCAAGAGAGTTTCATATTCCATGTCTCATGGGTTGTGAGATTGCAACCAATTATTTTAAAACAAAGGATATCGTTTCTTATGACATCAATCAAGAAATAGCTTATAAAACCGAAACAAAAAATACAATCTAAAAAAGTTGTATTTTTTTGATATATTAAATTATGACGATGAAATATCAAATACCCCGAAATTACAAATTATTTCAATCTTCATATGGTATAGCGCCAAATTGACCTGTTAAATATTTTTTTTCATAATCTGCATCTACTCTTAGGTTTCTAAATTCAGATAAAGAATATAACCGTGACTTCCCAAACGAATTTTTTTCTACCAAATATAGTTGATCTCTTCTTAAATCATTACTATTAAATAAAAATGTTGAGTGTGCTGTATAAATTAACTGTGCACTATTTTTATTTATATTTTTATCTTTATACATATTAACAATTTTTTTAAATAATAATGGATGAAGTTTAACATCCAATCCGTCAATACATAATAACCCTCCGATTTCTAAATTTGCAAGAATGGTTGGCATAATATTAAAAATTTTATATGTTCCATCAGATTCTCCTTGCAATGGAATTAAAGTATGACTATTATTATCTATATTTCTATGAACACCACTAATGTTATAGGTCTTATTTCCAGAATCATCATTGAATTCATCAATTTTAATTCCTAATAGACATGGATCAAATTCATTAATTATTTTTTGAAACCTTTTATATAATAAATTATTTTGACTTAAAAGATCAATACTAATTTGTTGTTGAAAAACACTATCTATTCTAAAATTAAATTTACTGATATAGTTATAAATATCTCTAAGAATTCCTTTTTCTTCTTTAATTGCCACATTACTTAAAATTAATAATTTATTTGTGTTTAAATTATTATCACCAAAAAGTTTCCATGTTTTTTTGTATTTTTCATAGGCTTTTCCAAAATCAACTTTATTTTTAATTCTCTCAAAAATCATTTTTTGAGTTGCTTTCGTAGTAGAAGAAAACTTTTTCTTATATAACCATTTTAGAAAAAGAAAAAGCCATAACGGCTTTTAATCTTTATTAGTTGATTGCTTCTTTTAATGCAGAAGCAGCTTTAAATTTAGCTGAGTTACAAGCAGCAATTTTAACTGTAGCTCCAGTTTGTGGGTTACGTCCTTCACGAGCAGCTCTCTTTCCTACTGAGAAAGTTCCAAATCCTGCTACTGGTACTTTACCACCTTTTTTTAGTTCGTCTTTGATAATATCAAAAACTCCTTCTAATGCACGAGTTGCATCTGCCTTTGTTAGTCCTGTTCTTTCAGCTAAAGCTTCTACGAATTCTACTTTTTTCATGTGTAAACCTCCATTTTTTATTTAAGCAATTATACTATGCTTACATATATAAAGTAGCATACTTTAAAACAAAAAACAAGAAAATTTATGAAAAAACATAAGATTTACAAGTCTTTTTTTAAATTTTAGTCAATTCTATGATATTATAGAGTAAAAATAGGAGGAAAAGTGACTCATGAAAAAAGATAAAAATAACCTACTCATTATACTTTTAGTATCTATTATTGTAATGATTCCACTCATTTTGGGACCAAGCAGTCTAGGACACGACACTGTTTTTCACGTTGCGAACATTGATTCTTTAAAATTAGATCTGGATTCCAATTTCCTACCAAGCAAGATTTCTAAAACGATTGGGAATGGTTTTGGTTATGGAACCCATTTATTTTATCCAATACTTCCTCACTTAGTCACTGCCTATTTTGCAAAAGCAATTTCTATATTTCATATCAGAACCCTACATATTACCGTCATGATGTATGGAATCATTACTTTTTTATCAGCCGTTGCGATGTATTATTTAAGTAAAAAAATTACAAAGAAGAGTTCTCTTGCATTACTATCTAGTATCATATTTCTCTTTATGCCTTATCGACTAGGAGATATTGTCGTTCGTTCTGCCTATAATGAATGCTTTACATTTTTATTTATGCCACTCGTTCTACTAGGACTACTTTACTTAATAGAAAATGATAAAAGAAAGTTTTATTTATTTTTTATTACAGGTTGTGTTGGGCTTTTATATTCACACCTTGTAATTACAATGTATTTTGCCATTCTCTTAACCCCATTTGTCATTATTTATCATAAAGAAATCTTCAAGAAAGAAAATTTTATGTCCTTGCTAATTTCTTGTATCATTATTATTTTACTATCTCTTCTGGAATTATTACCGATGCTTGAACACAAATTATCTACCGAATATATGGTATATGTTAAGAATTATATGACGAATATTGAGTATATGAAAACATTTAATAATCACCTCATTGATTACGTAAGAATTCTATCTGACTATTCTTGGGATATTCCTTTTTATATCAACTATATTGTAATTATAATGCTTTTCGTCCGATTATTCTTCTTTATAAAGAATAAAAAGAAAGACAAAATAGAAATCTTTCTATGGATTTTTACCTTTCTTGCCTTTTTCATTTCTTTAAACTGCTTTCCATGGAAAGCAGTCCCAGAATTTTTATACTTTATACAATTTCCATGGCGTATGGAAACCATGTTAACAATTTCTATCAGTCTTTTAGCGCCACTCGTGATTCAAAATATTAAAAACAAGAAGTTACAGAAACAAATTCTAATTGCCGTTTTAATTTTAATTCCATGTACAGAATTGTTCCTAATCAAGAAATTAACCAATGATGTTTATCGTATTGGAGATATACTTCCGAACGATGGAATGGGCCACTCGAAAGAATATCTTCCAAAGAAAGCCTTTGATAACGAAGTTTATTTTGAATATCGTAGTGATGATATTATGTTAGTGAGTGGAAATGCACAAATCATGATGATTGAGAATTCTAATCAAAAAATTGAATTTGAACTAACAACAGATAGTATAGAAACAACGATAGAATTTCCAAGACTATATTATCTTGGATACCATTTAAAAACAAAAGGTGGAAAAGTACTCGCATTAGAAGAAAGTGACAATGGCTTCTTACAAGCTAGAATCGAAGGAAATGGAACCTATACTTTGGTCTATGAAGGAACCACCTTAAATAAAGTTGCCAATATCTTAGGAATCATTGGTCTTGGAGGATTCGGTTACTTAATTTATACAACCAAGCCAGAAAAAAAGAAAAATCATCGTGAGAAGAAATCACAATGATTTTTTTAATCCATTTTCTTTCGAATGTACTTAGGATCTAAATGTAGAAAAGATTCTTTAGGAATCATAGTTGCAAATTCAGGTTCAAAGGAACTGAATGCACCCACAATATCCCGAGCAATACATCCTTGTACTGGACTAATCCTATGAAGTTCTATTTCTCGATCTACTGAATCTACAAAAATAGAAATTGCTTCTTCTACTGTTACTCCTGCTTGAACCATTTCTAGAAAATCTAAAGCGAGAGTAAATTCTACATCACGTTCTAAATATTGATCAGAGCACTCCTTAATTAGTTTGTTCCAATCTTCTAACTTTTCAGGATTCAGTAGTCTTTTTCCTCTTTCCATATAAAGTATATCTTTGATAGGATTCCGTCTAGGATTATATTCCTGAAAACCAAGTATCATAATACCCCTCCTTTGTAGTTGCTATTTTAACATAAAACAACAGAAAATTCAAGAAAAAAAGAAACGAGAAAAGTCGTTTCTGATCTTTTATAATACAATCGCAATCATATTATTAGAACCTTTATTTACAATCTTAGTTAACGTATTTTGTAACTTAAAGCGAATATTATCAGGCATCATACTAATCTTAGACTGAATTCCTTCTTGAACAATGGCATCTAAACTACGTCCAAAGATTTCACTCTTCCAAATACTAGATGGATTGGTTTCATAGTCTTTCATTAAATAATTGATGAGTTCTTTACTTTGTAATTCACTTCCAATAATTGGTTCAAAGGTACTGTTGACATCGACTCGAATCATATGAATAGAAGAAGCCGTCGCACGTAATTTCACTCCATATCTTGGACCTTGCTTTGTAATTTCTGGAGTATCTAACTTCATATCATTTAAAGTTGGAGAAGCGACCCCATATCCTGTTTGTTTGACCATTTTTAAAGCATATTTAATTTGATCATACTCTTTCTTTGCTTCATTAAAATCTTGGAATAATGACAATAAATCTGCCTTATTTTGAACATCAATTTGAATAATATCCGTTAATGCCTTCTGATATAAATCCGCAGGTGCTTCTAAATTAATGGTAACCTCTCCAGTCGATGGATCTACTTCTGATAAATAAGATTTCGAAATGTTCTCGATTCCCATAAAATGTTCCGTGATTTTTTCAACATCCCTTAATTTATCCACTTCAACTACACTTTCTTTAATGGCATCCATATAGCTCTTTTTAATTTCATGATCTGGATTTAATATGGCAATCCACTCAGGCATATTGACTTTTACTTCTAAGATTGGGAATTCATAAAGTGCTTCTCTTAAAATATCATACATATCTTTTTGATTCATATTCTCAATATTCATTGGTAATACTGGAACTCGGTATTCATCCTTCATCTTCTCACAGATTTTCTCTGTATCAGGAAGCATTGGATGTGTGGAATTTACAATGACAATAAATGGTTTTCCTAGTTCTTTTAATTCACGAATGACACGGCCTTCTGCCTCTAGATAATCACTTCGATTAAATTCACCAATTGATCCATCGGTAGTTACGACAATTCCAATCGTTGAATGATCACGAATGACCTTTTCCGTTCCGACTTCTGCGGCTTCACTAAAAGCAATCGGTTCATCATACCAAGGAGTTTTTACCAAACGTGGACCATTTTCATCTTCTGCACCCTTGACATTATCAATTAAATATCCGACACAATCAATTAAGCGAATATTGCATGAAAAGTCATCAATTTGAATCTTGGCAGCATTATTTGGAACAAATTTAGGTTCCGTTGTCATAATTGTCTTTCCTGCAGCACTTTGAGGAACTTCATCTAAAGCCCTTTTTCTCTCATATTCATCCTCAATATTAGGAACAATTAAATTTTCTACCACCTTTTTAATAAAGGTACTTTTCCCAGTACGAACAGCACCCACGACTCCCAAATAAATATCTCCACCTGTTCGACTCGCAATATTTTTAATAATTTCTTTTTTATCCATAACTCTAACACTCTCTTTCTTTGCTTAGTAAACTGTATGATTAAAATCAAAGTTTATGACTGATTCACATGGCTTCTTCCCTTTTTCCACAATTTTTTTAAATTCCCTAAAATTGATTGCACAAATAAAAAATATCCGTTATAGTTAAGTTAAAAGAATGAAAGGGAAATGTTGCCTGAAGGGAGGGTCACATGGAACACATCAAAACTTTTTTTAAAAATCATAATTATATTTTTATTATTTTAATCATATCGGTTTGTCTACTCATTCCATCCATTTTAAATCATGGAATTCATGGAGATGATGCTACATTTCATATTATTAATGTCTTATCTATGGATAAAAATTCTACGTTTACAGAAATGCCAACAAGAATTCGTCCTTATACAGCAAATAATTTTGGATATGGATCCGGTATTTTTTATCCAGAACTAGTACATATTACAATTCTTTATATTTATAAAATCACAAAATTAGTTCATCTAACACTCCATGACAGTATTTTTATCTTTTTACTAGGGCTAATGGTTGCCACTGGAATCATGATGAGAAAACTTCTATATAAGATAACCAAAGATAACACGAGTAGTACATTAGGAGCCATTTTATATATTACTTATCCTTACTTGATTGCAGATATCTACAGGCGAAGTGCCTATGGTGAACTCATTTCCTTTCTAGCACTTCCCCTCATTTTCCTAGGTATTTACAGTTTATTTTATGAAAATAAGAAAACGAACTTTTATCTATGCTTTGTATTAGGTTACTATCTTTTATTTTCTAGTCACTTAATTAGTGTCGTATACGTCACAATATTTACAGCTATTTTTCTATTATGTCAAGGAAAATCCTTATGGAAAAAGGAAAAACTAATTCCTTTGACGATTGCTTCTATTTTTGCTTGTTTCCTATCTTTAAATTATATTGTCCCAATCATAGAACATAAATTATTAGGAACTTATATGGTATTTGAACCAAATTATATGTATTCAAGAAATGGTATCATAAAGGGAGTATTAAACCCAATAACTTTACTATTTCCTTCTTCTTGGTTAACTTCTTACATTCCAATTTTTATATTACTCTTAATAGGAATTACCTTTTTAAGATGGAAAAAGTTAAAGGAACAAATTAGTCCAAAAATCATAACGGGAATATTGATGATTTTAATTACATCGATTCTTTTGATTACTTGCCCATGGATATGGAAAATCATGCCAAGTATTCTATTCACGATTCAGTTTTCATTTAGAAATTGTACTTACTTATGCTTTAGTAGTGTAATACTTGCTAGTTTTGGATATTTGATGATCAAAGATCAGTATAAGAAAAAGGCAATGATTATCTTACTATGCTTGATTCTCATCAATACCATCTTTATTTTCCAAAATAAAAACTATACAATTCGAGAAAACACCACCATCAAAGATAATGTAAGAGATGGTGGCATGGGTTGGAAGAGAGAATATCTACCGAAAAACGCGTATCAAAATATTACTTATTTTGAAAATAGGGGTGAGGAAATCAAACTTGTAAATGGAGATGCTAAAACAAAAACACTAGAAAATAAAACCCCAAATCTAACTTTTCAAATTCAAACATCTAAAAAATGTACCATTGAAATTCCAAGATTATATTATCTATGGTACAAAATTACCTTAACAACAGAAAATGATGAGAAAGTCTATTTAAATTTCTATGAAAATCAAAATGGATTTATTGAATTCCAAATCCCCGAATCAGGAACAGTAGAAGTGAAATATCAAAAAACAAAAACATCTGAAGTTGCATACCTTCTTAGTTTATTATCCATCATAGGATTCATTTGTTTTTTAAATATCATCCGAATCAATGAAAAAGAAAAGATCTAGAGCAAGGAATAACCCAGCTCTAAATTTTTTATTTTTTCTCTTCTTGGGGAAGGAATCCCAATAGTTTGACTTTCTGCATCCTCAACATGGATTGCTTTTTATATTCTTCACTCGTATCACGGATGATTGGTCTTTCCTTTCCAATTTGATCCATGTAGTCAATAACTTTACCTACAATTTTTTTGTACTGATCATTTCTTTCCTGAGCAGTCTTAAACACAAGGACACTATCCCATTCTGCTTCTTGAATCCCGTAAAAGCACTCAAAATCTATGACTACTCCTCGATTCAAACCGTCCTTCATAAATACGATTGAATTTTGGTCAAATTTGTCTATGTAATCTGAAAGACTATGAGTCACTTCAACAATAGGAGAGTAAGTGGTGACTTCATAAGGAGCCCCATTTTTTGCTTTTAAAAGATTTTGCAATTCTTCATACCCATAAAGAGATAATCCCATAGCTTCAATTTCTTCTTTCGTATAGAAAACTCCGTCAAACCTATATGCTTCAAATTTTTCCACTTCAAAACCTTCTTTCCTTTGTGAGTATTATCATATTATAATTTCATTATAAATTCAACTAAAAAGTAATCAAACTGACTACTTTAAATCATTTTATCCACATCAGGAACATTGTCTTTTAAAATGGCATTTACAATCTTATCTTCCTTCTCACTACTGACCTCTTTTCCAGTTAAATCACTAATCTCATGTACCAAATCCCTTAATACCTTCTCATCTTTCATATTAGAATTTTGTAATTTCGATGCTAGAGATAAAATGGTTTCTTTCCCAACGCCAGACTTATTTTCTACCTTTTTAAAAAAAGAATCTCCAAACATAAAAAACCTCCTACCTTAATATATGTAAGAGGTTTTAAAATGTTTTAAATATCGTATTTTCTTTTTCCTAGTTTTTTTTCATACTTTTCACGACGTTTTTGAAATTCTAAACATTGTTTACGATATACTTCTTCTGGTACTTGGTGTCTTTGATACCGTTCATCTAATATTTGTTGGGCTCTATCTAACCCTTCTAGTTCCGTTTTAGGATCTTTTCTCATAAAAAGCCAATCAAATGCCATAACCTCACCTCATTTTTGTATTCTTAAATTTAGTATACCTTATTTTTTTCGATTTCTTCCCAAAAAACATCTTATTTTACAGTGCTATTTGACAAGCATTAATCATCTGTCTTGTTTTTAAATTGTAAAACAACCGGAGTTCCTTCTAATTCAAAGTTCTCACGGAGTTTATTTTCTAAATACCTTTCATAAGAGAAATGAACAAGTCCCTTATTATTGACACGGAAAGTAAATTTTGGAGGTTTTACCCCCGTTTGACTAGAAAAATAAATTTTTAAACGCTTTCCCTTATAAGATGGTGGTAGATTTAAAGCATAGGCATCCATAATGACATCGTTTAAAACACTCGTTGAAATCTGTCTTTTAACATTTTCACAGACTCTTAAAATTTCTGGCATTAGTGTATGGATTCTTTTCTTTGTAAGAGCAGATAAGAAAACAATAGGAGCATACGTAATAAATTGAAATTCACGCCGAACATAATCCGTATATTCTTTAATATTTGGATTTTCTACTTTATCCCATTTATTAACTACGATAATAATTCCTTTCCCTCGCTCTAAGGCATAACCTGCGATATGCTTATCGTGCTCAATAATTCCTTCTTCGGCATTAATTACAAGAAGGCAAACATCACTTCGGTCAATCGCTTTTAAACTACGAAGTAGACTATACTTTTCTACTGCTTCATAAATCTTTCCTTGCTTCCTCATTCCAGCAGTATCGATTAACACAAACTCTTGTTTTTCATACTTAAAAGTAGTATCGATTGCATCTCTCGTAGTCCCTGCGGTATTACTTACAATCACTCTTTCTTCATTGACAAGTGCATTAATTAAACTACTCTTTCCAACATTTGGTCTTCCTATCACAGAAAATTTTAATCGGTCATCCTCTTGAATATCTTCTCGTTTCGGAAAATCCTTCGTAATTGCATCTAGTAATTCATACATTCCAATATTATGTTCTGCAGAAACCCCAATATATTCAGAAAAGCCAAGCTCATAAAAATCATAAAGATGTTCCTGTGACTGTTTATTATCTATTTTATTAATCGCAACAATGACACGTTTTTTGCTTTTTCTAAGCATATCCCTAACGACACGGTCATTTTCTGTTAATCCCTCTTTCCCATCAACCACAAAAACAACAACATCACTTTCTTCGATTGCAATCGATGCCTGTATTTTAATTTCATCATTAAAAAGTTCACGACTCACATCGATTCCACCCGTATCAATGACAGAAAAAAGTGTATCCTTATAACTTGCTTCACTATAAATTCTATCTCTCGTAACCCCAGGAGTATCTTCAATAATAGAAATTTTACTTCCTACAATCTTATTAAATAAAGTACTTTTTCCAACATTTGGACGCCCGACTAAAGAAACAATTGGTAAATTCATGGAAATCCCCCTCTTTCTACCACCTTATTCTACCATAAAAACACGAAAAAGAGAAGTCGTACGCTTCCCTATTTCATAATTTGTTTTAAAGGAACGGAGAGTTTTCTTAACTCTTCAAAACAAGCTTTCGCCTTTTTAATCTCTTGCTTATTCATCGTAACATATCCTCTAGAAGTACCATCACTAGGAAGATCAACGAGTAGAGCATAATCATCAATTCCAATCCATCCCTCTTTGATAATCTTTAAAAGTTCTGGACGATTTTTCCTTAATTCATTGATATCCACAAAACTTGTGACAATTTTATTACTAGAAAGATATCTTTGAATATATTTATTTTTCTTATATTCTTCTGCTTTTTCTTTTTCAAAAAGAAAGATTCGATGCATTTTAACCCCACGATCGACCGCATCAAAATTGCTTTGAATAAACTTTCTTTCCGCTGGATCTTCGTTCCATTCATTGTCCATCATCGTTGAAGTAATCCACATCTCAGAACCTTTTTTAGTTTCTCCAAAGAATTTATCCAAAATACGATAGAACTTCCCAGAATCTAAGTCCTCCGTTTTAGATTGTTCATCCATGGATAAGTAACCACCATCAGATACTAGCGTACTTCCATTTGTATATTTATGTCTTGTAAGCATCAGGTAAATATCATCTGCAATTTCTTGTGGATAACCGAGTCTCTTCATTGGAATGGAGTTTTTAGCTTTATTAAAGGAATCATCACTTTCCATGACACCACCAATCCAACCAGAGGCAACAGAATTCACTCGAACTCCATACATTTCTGTAAATACATTGGCAAATGTCTGTACCAAATTCACTTTCGCAGCCTGTGCAGAAGCATAAGCAGAAGCCCCAAAGGATCCACGGTAAGCCTCAATACTGTTGACAATGACAATACTAGATTCAAAATTCATTTTTTTAACTAGTTCTCGAACCAATAAATTAGCCGCAAATACATTGACTTTATAACTATTTTCAAATTTATCATAATCAAAATCTAAAGCATCCTCTAGTTCGAAATAAATTTCCATAAATACAAAGCCAGAAATATCACCATGGATTTCATCCACTGCTTTTAGAAGTGTACTGCGATCAAAATAATCAACAGGTTTTAATTCGATATTATCATCATACAATTCCTCATCAATTGTATTTTCTTGTTGATAAAGTCCGATGACATAATAACCCTTCTCTAATAGAATTTTCGTAAGTTCCTTCCCGATTTCCGAATTAATTCCCGCAACTACCATGATTTTTTTATCAATTTGCTCTTTCGAATAAGTAGTTCTCTTATCAATTGGTTTACTTGTATCTTTTGGAATATTCCATCTGCGTCCCGTTTTAAAAGCACCTGGAATGCGATTATGATTCAGTAAATTCACAATTCTACGTTCACTGATATTCCATAATTCCGATGCCTCTTTGACTGTTAAATAATCCATCTCCATCACCTGCACATATAATATACCGAATTCGGAACTTTGTCAAGTTTTTTTCTAAACAAAAGAAAATCAACTAAAATAAAGACTGCACCTTGTCAAATCAATATTTTCATGGTATGATTAGTATACAAGCAGAAAAAATTACATAAAATAAAAAAGGGAAATACTGAACTTCGCACGTTGAGTACTTACCCATTGATTGAGCTTAGTACTTAATCTACGTAAGTAAATTGAGTACTATTTTTTTATAGATAGAATCATTAAAGAGACTATTAATAAAATGATAATTAGTATTAGAAATGAGATTAATAAATCTTTTTTTCTCATATTATCAAGCCTCCTTCCTATTTGAGAAGTAGGCAAGTACTCAGCAGTTAGTATTTCCTAATCATCAATATACTACAAGTGCGTAATGAATACAATCGAACAAAGCACTTTTATAAAATAAAATCATAGGAAATATGAATAATAAAAGGACGGCATCTGCCGTCCTCTTTTCATTTAATTATTAACTTCAATATCTCCACAACTATTTTTCATAGTAAGCGTTACATTGGATTTTGGATAATTCTTTCGAACTGTCACATCCCCTAAACTAGTACTAGCATCAATATAGATTTCATTTGTAAAGCCAATTTCAATATCACCATAAGAATTCTTAATAGAAGAATCTCTGCCAAGATTTACTTCGCGGATATTTACTTCTCCACAATCTTCCTCAATATTTAAATAATTCTCTACCTTTTGAACGTCCACATCTCCATAATTATTTTGAACCTTCAAATTAGAAACAGTTCCTATAACAACATCTCCCGCCGAACATTTGATATCTACATCCCCGACTTGATTGATTTTAATATCTCCATAATCATTTTGAATATCTATATTTTTTCCTCCATCAATTGAAACATCACCATATTTTTGTTCAATATCAATCTCAGCATTGAAAAACTTTTCAATTTCCGTATCCCCATAATTATTTTCAATCTGAATCAAATGACCATAATCGGATGGTAGATAAACTTCTACTTTAGAAATTGTTCTCTTAAAACAAATAAAATGACAATCTTTATCTTTGACATCAATCTTCAACTGCTCATCTCTTGACTCAACTTGAATATCCTCTTCATCCCCATAAACCAATACTTTGATTTTATCATCGGTAGATTCCTTGATGAGAATATCTCCAGATCCAACATTAAAATGAATCTCATGAAAGTCCTCTTCATAAATCTCTTCAAAGGCTAAATGTTTACTTACCGTTTGAAACATCGTAAAGTTTCGAAACCTAAAATTTCCATGAAGCATAAAAACCATAAATACAGTTAATCCAGTTGCAAGAACAGATAATATGATAATTGATACGATAACCAATGTTTTATTCTTCATGATTAGTTCCTCCTAGCATGAACAGTAATTTAACAATCTCTGCAATTAATCCATAAACTACCCATAAAATCCATGTAATGTGCCATGCCATAGTAGAGAAACTAAGGAATAAATAAATCACCAAAATAATCATAGATAAAATACTATCAATTTGTTTTTCTAGTTTTGATCGTTTATCCTCTTCTTTTTCTTTCTTTTTCTTATACACAATGCAAGTATATACTACAATAAAAGTAGCAATCCCACAAATGAATAAAAAGATAGCAGAAGAAAGTACAGGATCCAGCTTATACACTGGAATTGCAATCATAATCCAAACGATAGATATAAAATAAGTGAGTACTGAAAAGCTAATTCCAATCGCTTTCTTTCTTCGATTTCTTTCATTATCATAAGTATCACTTGATGTTTCTTCCACTTCAGCAACTTTAGCCTCCTTCTTTTGAATCATCAAAAGTTCATCAGCTGATATTCCATATAATTCACAAAGCGGAGCAATTTTATCAAAATCCGGCATACTTTGATTCGTTTCCCATTTGGAAACTGTTTGCCTACTCACATTTAATTTTTCAGCAACCTCCTCTTGGGATAAATGTTTTGATTTTCTCAAATCTAATAATTTTTCTCCTATATCCATTTTTTCACCTCACTAAAAATTATATACTTTTTAAAAGTTGCATTCCACCTCTCACAGTTGGAAATTTGTCAACCAGACTTAACATTTAAATATTATAACACATTCTTTTTAATTTTATGTGCTGTGATAATTGTATAACTACTCGCATTCACTGTTAGAATAGAATCTTCAAATTCAATATAAAAGTTTTTCCCTTTTTTAGTAATTATACTATCCTTATTTTGAATTACATTCAAACACCACTGAACAACATTAATAGAATCTAACGAAAGATTTCTTCGAATACGGTTCACTCCCATTTTCGTTGTATGTAGCTTGTCTAAATTAGAAAGTAAAATTTCTCGATTATGCATAATATTCTTCTCCTATTTCAAATACCTAATTTTGAAAACTTCTGATGTGCATTGTTCTTTAATGCAATACTCTGCCTCCAAGCGAATACTAGTTTTAAATCCCGTCATTGTCGTTTCAAAAAAAGCATCAGATTCACCAATAATATTCCCATGTTCATCCACCTCATTGTTTTCACCAAATTCAGCAATTACAATTCCCGGAATGGTATCTTTTGGCTTTTGAATTGGAACTTCCATACCACCATATAATAGTTTATCATCAAAATATAAATTCACTGAGAACGTAGATCCCTCCTTCACATTATCTTTTACTTTAAAATTACTAAGTAAGAGAGATCTCTCATTATTTCCATAATAAGCTTTCCCTGTTTGAAAATAAAAATGATTAGATTCACCAACAAATTTGTAAGTAAACTCTTTTGTAACATCATGTTTTGGATCTTCCATAAACTCAATTTTCATATTAGAAGAATTTCCACACGCCGTAATTAAAATAAAAGCAAAAATGGCAACAAATAACCTCATAATTTTCTTCATATATACGCTCCTTTTTCTAATTATATCACGAAAAAAGCAAATCAAATGACTTGCTTTACTATTTTATCCTAAGGCAATATCTAATACCATCATAATCACGAATCCAATCATAACCCCGATCACTCCAAGAGATGATTTTTTTCCACTATGCATTTCTGGAATCAATTCTTCGGCAACAACAAATATCATGGCACCCGCTGCAAAAGATAATAGATAAGGTAAAAGTGGAACCACCATGTTAATTAATAAAATGGTAATCAAAGCAGCAATTGGTTCAACAGCTCCTGATAGAACACCTGCCAAAAATGATTTTTTCTTACTAGCCCCTTCCATTTTCATCGGCATCGAAATAATAGCGCCCTCTGGAATATTTTGAATCGCAATTCCAATCGCTAAAACGATTGCTTCAATCAAGAGAATTCCCGAGTTTCCTGCTAAAAATCCCGCAAAACAGACTCCCACTGCCATTCCCTCTGGAATATTATGAAGTGTTACAGAAAACATCAACATATTAAATTTCTTTCCATCTTTTCTAGATTCGATTCTTTCTGCCATTCGGTTCACGAATATTAGAAAAAGAACTCCTAGAATAAAACCAACCGCTGCTGGAATCCAAATCAACTGATAACTATCTTCTGCCATTTCAACAGAAGGTAAAATTAAAGACCAAACACTAGCAGCAATCATAACGCCAGAGGCAAAACCAATCATCAACTTTTGGAAATTTTCATTCATATTTTTTCTCAAAAAAAAGACAAATGCACTTCCTAAACTCGTTCCTAGAAATGGTATTAGAATTCCCATCATACTATACAATATATTTTCCATGCTTTTTTCTCCCAACTATTGTATAGTATGCAAGAATATGAATAATGGGAATCAAAGAAAAGAAAAACAACTCTTCAGTTGTTTACTCAGTTACATCATTACTTACTTCTGATGACGGAATTTGTTGAATCACCGCTTGATGTTCAGAACTTCCTAGATAAGATTTATCTAATCCATGATCTTGATCTAGGTATGTATATTTAAATTTTAGAATTTTTTCTACGGATTCATTAATTCTTTCTTCACTAATATTTTTTCTAATAAATTCAATGGCTTGTTTACTTCCACTTGGCATTAAAATTAAGTCAACGCCTGCATCAATTGCCTGTGTATAAATTTCTTCCTTAGAATAGTTTTTAGTTAAAGCACCCATATTTAAAGCATCTGTAATTACTAATCCTTGGTACCCTAACTTTCCCTTTAAAGTATCAGTGACAATGGCTTTAGATAGACTTGCTGGTGTATTATCCCCTGTGATTTCAGGTACTGCAATATGACCAATCATCATCATTTTTGCACCACTAGAAATGGCATTTTGAAATGGAAATAACTCTAAATTTAATAATTCATCATAGGTCTTTTGAACAACTGGTAAATCCACATGAGAATCTACTTCGGTATCCCCATGTCCTGGAAAATGTTTATAAGTAGCAATCACTCCATTTTCTTCTAGGCCCTTTGCTAACTCGCTTGCCATATCTGTTACTACTTGTGGGTCACTACTAAAACTTCTTTTCCCAATTACTGTATTTAACTCGTTAGAATAAACATCTAATACTGGTGCATACACGACATTCACTCCAATAGTTCTTAGTTCTTCTGCCATGACTTTTCCCACTTGATAAGCTAAATTTAAGTTTCCTGTTGCACCCAAATCGTACATATCCGGTATATTGGTAACTTCTACATCTGAAATTCCTTTTAATCTTTGAACCGTTCCACCCTCTTGATCAATAGAAATGATCATTGGGATTTCACTATCCTTGGTAACATCATCTACAAATTTTTTTGTTTGGTCATAGGTAGTGATATTTTCTTTCATTAAAATAAATCCACCCGGCTTAACTTCTTGTAAAATGCTTTCTAAATTACTATCTACGGTATCACTGGTATAATATACGACTAACATCTGTGCAATTTTTTCATCCAGTGTCATATGTTTCATACGATATTCTACTTTTTCATCGACGGTCATTTTCTCAAAGTCTTTCTCTTTCTGAAACATCAATAAACATCCAGAAGAAATAGATAATAGAGAAAGAATCAATAATAGAAATGCAATCTTTTTCATAACCCCTCCTAATTATAATTTAATTATAACACAAATCTTAGAACACTGAAAGGTTGGAATTTTTTGAAAAAGAAAAAGACTGATCAAAATCAGTCCCCATGAGTTCTATAATTCTATCAATTCGTATTCTCTCGTACCCATTCCTTGTTTTTCAGCAGATTCAATGGTTAATAATCCATTTCTAGATTCAATTCTTTCTACCATATGGTCTCTTCCAGGATCATTAGATTGATAAACCAAATCGATACATGCTTGGTCTAAGGCAACAGGATCCGTAGATGCCAAGATTCCAATATCCTTCATACAAGGATCTTCTGCAACATTACAACAATCACAATCAACTGACATATTTACCATCGCATTGATATAGACGATTTTTCCTTTGTAAAAGTCTGTAATTGTTTTCGCAGAATCAGCCATCGATCTTAAAAAACTATCATGATCTGCATTCATTAACTGATCAAAAGAAGCATGTTCAATTCCTGATGTATGAATATAGCTTTTTCCTTCGGAAGAAGCAAGACCAATCGAAAGATTCTTAATTGCTCCTCCAAAACCACCCATTGGATGTCCTTTAAAGTGAGATAACACTAACATAGAATCATAATTTTTCATTTTAGAACCAACAATATTTTTTTGAATGACCGCACCGTTTGGATTTTCTAGTACATCTTCTCCATCGCTATCTAAAATATCTACGGTAAAATATTTACTCCAGCCATGCTTTTCCATTAATTCTACGTGTTTTTCTGTTGTATTTCTAGCACCTTCATAAGCAGTATTACATTCAACAACGGTTCCATGTACATGTTCGATAACATCTTTTACGAATTCTGGTTTCATATAATTTTGATTTCCTTCTTCACCAGAATGTAATTTTACAGCAACCTTTCCAGGAAGAGATACACCCAGTTTATCATATAACTGAACCAAACTTTCTTTCTTGATTTCTCTTGTAAAATAAACTTTTGCTTTTTCCATAATATCATTCCTCTCCTTTTTAATTTTATTATATTTAGTATAGCACATTTTAACTAAAATAATCTCTAGAAAAGGGAACTTCTCTAATCTAGTTGACCAATTTCTTTTAGCCAAGCCGTAATTTCTGAATCTGTCGCAGAAGATGAAAATCTATGTCCTTCCATAAAGTTTCCACCATTGGCTTCTTCTTCTAATAATTCTCCACTTCGTCCTAACCCACTAGAGGCAGAGGTACAAAATGGGATGACCGTCTTTCCTTCAAAATCATTTGCTTTTACAAAAGTATCCACTGGCCATGCAGCAACACCCCACCAAATTGGATAACCGATGAACACTGTATCATAACTATCCCAATCATCTACCGTTGTGGTTGTTAATCTCACATCTCGCAAACTTTCATCATCATGTTCTCTAGATACTCTAAATTGTGGATTACTCCAATTTAAATCTTCGGATGTATAAATATCTTCAGGGACAATTTCAAACATATCTCCATTTAAGCTTTGAGCAATTTTTTCTGCAATACCCTTCGTATTGTTTGTAGCAGAATAATATACAACTAAGACTTTACCTCCATCAAAACTGGTATTTGAATTTGAATCTTGTTCCGCACCTTCCCCATCAGATGAGTGTTTATTTTTAGAGTCATTCGTATTATTATTTCCAGAATCTTTATTTTTTAATTCTTGATGATTGAATAAAAAGAATAAACCAATCACAACTACACATAAAGCCACAACAATCGTTACAATTCCTACTACTTTCTTATCCATAATTCTTTCCTTCCTGTACCAATTTTTCTCATCCTTACGACAATCTTCATTTTGCCTTCTTGATTTTACAATGTTATCAAACCATTCTACCATCGCTGGATCCTGATGATCAAAAAATAAACTTTTGCTTGAATCTAGCTTTTTAATTTCGTCCATATCGTCTTCTGAAAGGCTAAAATCAAAAACGTCAAAGTTCTCTTTCATTCGTTCCATATGAGTGGATTTACAAGCAATGATTACTCCTCTTTGGATGAGCCACCTTAGAATTACTTGAGCAGATGACTTATTGTACTTTTTCCCGATTCCAACAAGTGTCTCATTTTGAAACAGACCATTTCTACCTTCTCCAAATGGTGCCCATGCTTCCATATGTACCCCATACTTTTCCATATTCTCTTGTGCTTTCACTTGAGCATTCATCGGGTTAGTTTCTACTTGATTGACTGCTGGGATTACTTTTCGTTCAAACAAGCAAATATCTGAAAGACGATCTGGATAAAAGTTAGATACCCCAATCGCTTTAATTTTTCCCTCTTCATAAAGATCTTCTAATGCTCGATACGCTCCATAGTAATCACTAAATGGTTGATGAAGTAATACTAAATCAATATAATCTGTTTTTAGTTTTTCTAATGATTGCATCACAGATTCCTTACATTTTTCATAACCATAATGATCAATCCATACCTTTGTTGTGATAAAAAGTTCCTCTCTTGGAATTCCACACTCGGAAATTGCTTCACCAACTTCTGCTTCATTAAAATAACTCTGTGCCGTATCAATGCTTCTATATCCTACTTGGATTGCATCTAATACGCACTTTTTGGTTTCTTCTTTGGGTATTTGATATACACCAAACCCTAAGATTGGCATTTCTACACCATTGTTTAGTTTTACATATTCCATAGTTTCACCCTTTCCAAATTGACAAAATAATCAATTTATATTATCATTATAAATGTCGTGTGTTACTCTCGATCAATAGCTTTTTTAACTTTTTTAATAAATTCATTGACTGGGTGTAACACCTATGTTCTAAAATGAGTTTAGAGGTGTAAATATGGTCAAAGTAGAAGAACTATATTCTATGAAACAAACTTGTGAAAAGACAGGGCTAACTTATGATACTTTAAAGTTTTACTGTAATGAAGGTCTCGTTCCAAATGTAAAAAGAGATAAAAATAACTATCGTGTATTTAGTGACAAAGACATTGCATGGATCAATAGTCTATCCTGTCTTAAAAATTGTGGCATGAGTATTATCGAAATGAAAGAATATCTAGATTTATGTTTAAAAGGAGAATCTACTATTCCCAAAAGAAAAGAAATATTAGATATAAAACTAAAGGAACTACAACACAAAATTGCAGAACTCCAAGAATCCATTGACTATATTCACTGGAAACATCAATTTTATGATAATGTATTATCTGGAAAAGAAAAGTATGATAGTAATTTAATTCCAACAAAAAATGATGATTAAACTGCCATCATTTAAAATAAAAGTAGAAAAGTGTTAATTTTATAAATCAAGGTATCTGCAGAAAACATAAAGTAGCTACTAAGTCAATAAAATAAACCGTTTTTAGAATCACTCAGACTCATCCATTTGATAACTGATAGTCCCAGTCTCTGTGATATTGAAAATGATAGAGTGATGTTCTGTTAATAAAATTTGAACGTTGGGATTTGCTTTCTTTAAATCTTGAAAAATGGTACTTTCGGTTTCTAAGTATTCTCTTCCATTGGTAATAATTGCGATTTTTGGCTTATAAATTTCTAATGCCTTTTCACTATTACATTGAATAGTTCCATGGTGTGGCACCTTATAAATATCAATTTCTTCATTGATTTTAGATGCAATTTGATAATTTACATAGGTTGCTTTTGAATGGATAGATTCTATATCTTGAATATCCCCACCCAAAAAGATATTTACACCATTCACTTGTAAAAATACCGCTAAACTGTTCTGATTCTCATTGAATAATATTTTATGATAGGAAGCACTATTATTTGAATCATCATAGATTTCTCTCATCGAATTACTAGTATGAAATAACTCTAATGTATATTTCCCAAACTGAATTTTCTCTATATTTTCAACCGAAATCAAAGTACTATTTTCTTCTATATCTTTCTTAATTTTAAGCCACTTACGATACTCATCAAGCCTATATTGATCATCTGCAGGTGTTCCCTTTGATGTTGTTTTGTCTAAAACACTATACTCTTTAAAATATACTTTTTCTACATGATAATTTTTCACCAGATTCGAAATAGAACCATAATGATCTTTATGAAAATGAGTTAATAAAATAAATGATATTTTTTGAATACCCAATTTATCCAGATATTCTTTAATATCTTTAAACTGTTCTTCAAAACCTGTATCGATCATCGCAACATCATTTCCTTGTTTTAAAAAAATGATATCACTCCAAGTAGTCTTTAAAAAATGTAATTCCATATAGCCTCCAAGTTTAATCATCTAGTTTCACTTTTTCTTCATCTAAAAATACAAATTTATATTTGAAATCAATCGAAATAAACTTTAAATTTCTTCTTCTACTTGATTCAGCAAATCCCCATATGATTTCAATTTTTCATCTAATCTATTTTGACATTTTTTAAATACATTGACTAAATCCTTGCTATCATCAGTAGTTTGCGCTTTATATAGTGCTTTTCTATACTCATCACTATACTCATGATCGATAGCAATCAAATCTATATTTTTTTCTAAACATTGCTTCAAAATAATAAACCTTCCAAGTCTTCCGTTCCCATCTTGAAATGGATGAATCCGTTCAAATTTATAATGAAAATCCGCAATATCTTTTAAAGAGACATCTGTAATACTATCCCAATCTTCAAGTAAATTATACATCAAACTTTCCACTTCTTCTGGATAGGCTAACTTCAAATCTACTCCTCTTAATTTATTCTCATACCTTTTCCACATACCAACATTATGTATTTCTTCATCTACTGTACCTTTTTTCAAAATTCGATGCCAATGAAAAAGCATCAATTTATCTAACTTTTCAGAACTATCTTCAATTACCTGATCAAATACTTCCAAAGAATTTCTAGTTTCAATAACATCATCTAAGGAATGATTTCCTTCTACCTTTTTTTCATTTAATAATTTATCTAATTCCTCTTTAGAAAAAGTACTACCTTCTAAATGATTCGAATGATACAAAAATTCTACTTTTAGTTCTTCATATATAGAATTGGTAATCTTTGACAAGTATTTCATTTTTTTATCACTAATTTTCATAGAAAGTTCGCCTCGCTTTATTACCTAATATTATAGCATAGGATTCTTTCAAAAGGGATGAAAGAATATAAAAATATATTAAAAAAAGGAAAAAATAAATTTCACTCGTCCAGTCGCTTTCTCCTAGGTTTCCTACTCCATTTCTCCTATTTTCTATCCTTAACCAGTTTCTCAAAAGAATTTGCATTTAGTATCGTATTTGATATAAATTTGCCCTTATAAAAGTTAGCCCAATTATTAAATATACAAGGTGCATTTTTTGCTTTTTCTAGTGAATCAATTTTTATAAAGTTGATTTTTGTATTCTTTTCTTTGGCATATTCAGTTAGTTCCTGTACTTCATATTCTACATAAGGACACTCATTACTATAATAAATAGTAAACTCCTCACAATCTATTTCCATATTTCTAGCACTATCATTAAATTTAGGGATTTCATTATCATTAAATTGAAGTGCTAATAATTCATAATCGCGGATGGTATCTACAACCTTAAAACCAAAACGTTCAAAGAATTTCTTTTCACCAATAAATGGTTTCTTCTTGTTAGAAACTAAAGTACATAGACCACTCATGCCTTTTTCTTTGGCATCACCAATTGCATACTCTAATAATTCTTTCGCAATCCCTTTCCCTTTAAAACTTCCTGCTACCCATAGGCAATAGATATATTCATATTTTTTTCCTATAATTGGAACCCATGCCGTTTCAATTGGTTCATATTCAATAAATACTTTCCCTCTAGCATTTAACTTTCGAAACACATGACCATCTTCTAATTTACTTTTAATCCATTCCTTTTTGCTATCGACACCATTTTGATGTTTTTTATCTCCAATCGCACAACAGATATGTTCTTGATCAATATTCTCTAGTGTTAAATTTATATATTCATTCATCTTATTTTACTCCTCAAATTTTAATTTTTTTCTCTTTTTAACTGGGTGTCTAATCACCGTTTTTAACTTAGAACTATCACATCTTCTAGGATCACTTAAATAGATTTCATGATGATATCTTGTATCTGTGATATCAAGTTCATATCCATTTTCTTTCATATAGTTGTGCATGAATTCAACAGTAGCAGGTTCATCATCATAGGAACCAATATGCATACATTGAACACAAACACCTTCATCATAAGTTAAAAATTGAACTTTAGAAAAATCCAGTTTTTTCTTTTTCGTTGCTTCTTCTAGTGCCCAATCAAAGTCTTCTTTTGTGACAAAATCAGGTAATCGAATCATGGAAATAAAATGCATTTTATCCTTATGATTATAATCAAAGTCATTCTTCCTTCCCTCTTGCCACCAAAGGCCTTCTAATGGAGGAACCACATATTCAAAATAACCATCGATTTTATGTGATCCTTTATAACTCATCTTAATCGTAAATGCAATTCCATATAATAATCCAAGACTTTCCTGATACTCCCCATTTTCATCATTGGGGTTACCCTTTCCCTCAACTGCAATGTAATTCATTTTAGGAATTCTAACAATACTAGGTTGATTCTTTGGCATATAAAATTCCTTATATTCTTTCTTAAAATCAAATGCCATATTTCTTCTCCTCCTTCATTCATTATAACAGAATGATAGCAAAAGAAATATGACAACGTATTGTCATATTAAGAGTAATTATTTAAACTTTTCTTTAACCTATCTATAATTTCCTTCTGAACAGCTTCCGGTTCTAATACCTTCACAAACTCTCCAAATGAAAGAATATATCCGTAAATCCAATCACTAAAAGGAAATTCTACTGTGACTATAAAATTACCATCCTCTAGTTTCTTGATACACGATTCGTCAAATTCATCATAGACCCTATAAGAAAGTTTTTGATCAATCTGTAACACTAACTGAACTATTTTAGGAGGAATATCTTCAAAACTCAAATTATTTACTGTTTTTCTTTCGAAAGTTTCATCTAGTAATTTTAAATGTTTGATCCTCATAATTTTAAAAAAACGAGTATCGTTTTTATCAATATCAAATCCACATAAATACCAAGAATTATATTTAAAATATAATTTTAAAGGTTCTACTTTTCTTACCCTAGAGGTACCATAAGAATTAAAATAAAGAAATTCTATGACATTTTTATGAATAATTGCATTTTTAATAATTTCAAAATTTTCTTTATGAATATCAGATTGATCCCATACTGAGAAATCTACTTCAAACCAATTTTCATCATCTTTTGAAAATATACTTTTCATTTTCTCATAAACATGATTTTTATCAACTTGTAATCGATTGATCCCTTCTAATGAAAATAATATTTGATCCTGTTCTTCATCTGATAATAATGCTTTATCTAATTTATAGTGATCTAGTAAATGAATCCCACCATTTTTACCTTTACTCATGTAAATGGGTATATGTAACTCACTGAGTGACTCAATGTCGCGATAAATAGTTCTGACTGACACTTCAAAATAACTCGCTAAATCACTCGCAGTCATCGTTTCATTAGAAAGTAATAAATATAGAATTCCAAATAAACGATTATGCTTCATATGGCACCCCCCGAATCATAGTTTTGAAAATTTTATTCCATAGATGTTTTTTTATTCACAGCCTCCACCAGATTCTTGAAAATAATTCTCTATTTCTAGAATCGATTCATCAATATCTGAATAATCGATCATACCTTTTAAATTCTTTTGTAGATTCTTATCACAGTTGGAACAATTAAAATATCCATCACTTCCTACAGAAATTGAATAGTCTTTTTCACTCAGTGAACATTCAACAGTTGCGGAGTGTGAATTGCTTGTAGTCGTTCGAGGACCAGAAAAAAGAATAATTGCCACCACAATAAAGAGTAAATAAAGTAATAGAAAAATACCAATTCCCTTTAATATTTTAATAATAATACCTGCGAGTTTTTCAGTATTACTGACTTTCTCTACCAAAATATTATGAGTATCATTATCTAACAGTTCATCGATACTCACATGAAATACTTGTGAAAGTAATTTTAATTGTTCAATATTCGGAGAAGTTTCCCCAAGCTCCCAGTTAGAGATGGTTTGCCTTGTAACATTGACCCTTTCCCCCAATTGTTCTTGAGAGAGTCCAAGTTTTTTCCGAAATTCTAAAATTTTATTTCCTAGATTCAAAATCTATCTCCCCTTTCAACAAGCATTATATAAAAGTAAAATTCAAAAATCTACCAAAAGAGTTTGGAAATCTGTCAAAGGATTTTAACATGTCTATAAAAAAATTATATCATACGAAGAGATTTTCTCTATATATTTTGAAATTTACTTTACTAATTCTTTAAAATGTTCAAACTCAACTTTTTCACTGGTAGAATCATTGATATAATCAAACATTGCATTTGCATCATCTAATAAGTTATAACCTTTAACCCCCATTTCTTGAGGCCGACAGATGACAATATCATCGTCCTTTAAATCAATCATCTTCCGAATGGTATAATCGCCTGCTGGAAATCCATATCCATCAGTCCAGTGATGCATGATATCAGGCGTTTCTTCGCATAATCTAAAAACCAATCTTCTAAAGAAAGATGGACTGCAAAGTGGAAAATACAATTTTTGTATATTGAGTCTTTCCCCATTCTTTTTTAAATGAAATTTAGAATAATGTACTTGATTCTTGTGTTCTGTCATTGAGAATACATGAAATCCAACACTAAACCCCATCTTTTCTAACATTTCCACGATACATAAAGTAATGGCGCCTCGATTAAATATACTGGAAGTTGAAGTATCCCATGAAACTCCAGAATTATAATAAATATCAATATGGTTTCTTTTCGGATTTTCTCTATGAAACATAGAAAGTGGATTTCCCTCTAAATAGGCCTTCACATCCGGTGCATAACCAACGTAAAAATGAGATTGCTTATTTTTCACACAAGATGCTTTTATATATTTTTCTAATTGCAATTTTAGATCTACCAACCGTTCAAAATCTTCATGGTATCCGTATTTACAAAAATCTTTCGCTTCCTCTAATGAGTGGGTCTTGCAAAAATAATAGCTACCTGTCATGCTTTCTAATTCCTCACAACCCCAAGCATCTAGATTGGTAGGCGTATGATCTAAATAATCAATGAATTCGAAAATGGAATCAAAATCATATTCCATAATCATCTTTCCATATTTACTATAATACCGATACATACTAGCTAATCAACCTCAATTGCTTGTTGCTACCATATTGTGTAATACCCTCATAATATTTATTATTTTCATCGATATCTTTCATATTTCCAATAATTGTATTGATATCGTCTTGCCCTAAATTTTTAATCACATTAGAGGTTAAAATATCTTGTACAGGAATTCCATTGATTTCTTTTTTATAAACGGCGCCAATCCCACGAGTAGAAACGATATGTGAAACTCTTGATTGATATACAGCATTTCTAAATGCCCACATAAATTGTAATACCTCATCATTTGGATATAGTGCTCGTTCTAGGTTCTGATCATAATCAAAGAAAATATTATCAAATCGGTCTAGTGTAGCGGCATCTAAAGGATTACGACCTACATACTGTAAATCGGCTCCCTTTCCCCAAGTATTCGCAGCAGCAATAATGCGAAAATTGGGATGTCTGTCTATTGTTTCATGAGGAAATGCCATATATCCATTGGCAAGAGCAGAATTGATGACAATCAAAGAAGATGGATCGGAACAATCAATTTCATCTAGGAAAAACACTCCACCATATTTAAAGGCTTTATAAAACTCCGTATCTCGATAAGTACCACTCGCATCAATAAATCCCGTCAGTTTAAATTCATTAGAAGCATTATTCGTATAATACATATGTAATCCTAAAGCATCAGCAACTTGAGATACTGCAACATTCTTTCCACTACCAGCAGGACCGATTAACATAATTGGGGAATCTAGTTGAACCTGTCTTAAAATCTGTTCAAACTTTTCGTGATAGAAACCACCTTTCGTTTGTCCTAAAACCGTATCATTCAACTTCACAACATGAACGACTGGTAATTGCATTTGACCTGTGTATTCTACTACTTTTTCATTTAATTTATCTTCTAATTGACTCCCTATATATTCTTCCATGTTATATTCTTCTATGACTTTTTTAGTAGCCTCCAAAATTTGTTTTTTGATTTCTTGATTCAATTCTTCTTGTTTGTCAATGGAAGATAAATAATCCTGTAAACATTTTTCTGCCTGCTTCTTTACTTCCTGATGGATATCATCAGAGAAAGGATCTAATGCTTGTTTCGAATAATGTTCTTTTTCTACCTCTTGCCTTGGAATTTCCTTTCCATCCAATGTATAAAATTTTCCATTTTCCATATAAGTATTTTTAGGCATTTCATACACTTCTATACAAAAATCTTTTAATACATCTTCATAATTCGAAAATATGAAATCATTTCCATCCCCCATATAGCCATAATACAAATGTGCATATTCACAATTTGGTTCTGTAACACCTGCGACGATTGCGTCTTTTTTTGGGTCCCAAAACGCAGAGCAAAAATGAAGATTAGATAACTCCCGGAATACAGAACTCTTATGCTGTAAATACGAACCGCTAATCTGGAATGAAAAATCTTCAAGTGCTTTCATTGTATTTCCAAAGGCTTCATCTGGGCGATAACCACTCACAGTAATTGTATGTTCTGGAATTTCAACACGCGGTTCTCCATAGAGACGTTCTGGTATAATTTTCGCAAATTCTATCATACTATCACCAAAGCACTCGCTTTCATATTTTATTGTATAATCCCTTGAGTTAGAAAGTCGTTCTCCTAAAAATAACCGCATTCTTTTTTGTATTTTTCTATCCTCGTCATAGGCACCTTTATAAGCAATAAAAAGTTGTTCATAATTTTCATTATTTTCCATTTCAAAACCCTCCTAAAATTTCTATAAATTCCTTGCTTAGTAATGATTTAGCACCAAACAGATAATATGCAAAGAATTCATAATTTTTCTTTGTTATTAACATTATATTAAAAAGATATATGAATGTCAATATGTTTTTAACAAAAAATTAAAAACTATTACATATTCTTTTTCTGATTTATCTTATCTATTACTTTTTTCTTACCATTCCATAAAGATTCTATATTTTTTTTCTTATTAAAGGTATCTATTATTAATGCTATATACTGAGCTATATCTACATCTACATACCATTTATTATTCTTAATATCATCCGGAACATAAGACAAATTAGTAGAATATAACTTATCAAATAATCCCTTTTCGTAAGCTTCACTAAACTTTTCTGTTCCTTCAGTAAATAAAGCAAATGTTGCAATTAAATATATTTTTCTTGCTCCTCTATTTCTTAAATTCTCTGCTACATCTAAGATAGATCCTCCACTAGCTATCATATCATCTACAACAATAACATCTTTATCCTTAGGATCTGCTCCCATATACATATGCTCTACTATTGGATTTTTTCCATTAACAACTTTACTTAAATCTCTTCTTTTATAGAATACTCCAACATCGCAACCTAGCATATCTGCGTAATATCTAGCTCTTTCCATCGCACCCATATCAGGACTTATAACTAACATATCATTAATATCTTCATTCTCTATTAATTCCTCTAGTATTCTATGAGTAGGATAGAAATTTTCAAAAGGTAATCTAGGTATAGCATTACATATACTTGGATCATGTGCATCAAACGTAATAATATTATCTACACCTATTCTTTCTAATTCTTGTAATGCAATAGCACAATCTAGTGACTCGTTGCCTCTTCTCTTATGTTGTCTTGATTCATATAAAAGTGGCATTATAACATTTATTTTTGAAGCATGCCCAGATGTTGCTGCAATTACTCTTTTTATATCCTCAAAATGCTCATCAGGTGACATAAAGTGTTCCCTTCCATGCATTTGATAACTTACTCCATAATTACCAACATCACTAAGTATATAAATATCATCTCCATTAACAGATTCATTTATCTTCACTTTACCTTCACCATTACTAAATCTATTACTAGTCATTGATACAATATAATCTTTATCTGTCTTATTTAATTTCTTTAAACTATCATTAACTTTATTGCCTAATTCTTTTATATTATTCATTACAATTAATTTTAACTTACTCATTCTATTCACTCCTAATCTATAATTTATAAATATTATTTTTATCTATAATACATACCTAGATTTTTTTGTTTTGCTTTTTCTAAATTAACTGTTATACCATTAAAGTAAGCTCTTTCAACTTGATGTTCCATCATACCATAGCCTTCCCAATGAGAAGATAAACCATCATCAATATCTACACCTTTAACATCAAAATCATAAAGTGCAAATAAAGCAGTTAAATTTCTTTTTAAATCTTCTTCTGGTAACGTAACAGATACATCTTTATTCATTCCAGCTATCTCCATCCTCTCTGTAACAGTAATAGTAGTTTGACAACCTTTAGTTTCATATAATCCAAATGTTCCTGATTTAGCAGATATACTTACCTTTACTTTCTTACCTTCTAACTTTTGATAATATTCTTCTAATAATTTTATTGTTTCTTGTTTATTAAATTTTGTTTCCATATTTTTCTCCTCTTTCTACATATTAACTTTTTGTTAATATCAACAATTAAAAATAAAATTTCTTTTTGTTATTAACATAATATTAATAATAAAGTGATTTGTCAACTA
>DLAC01000059.1 GCA_002493865.1 Caryophanales bacterium UBA7057 | reverse complement strand
GACTTCCAAATGAAAATTAACGTATTTTTGCAAAAATCAAAAAATACTATTGTCAAAAGATGGTAAAAATGCTATTATTATATTGTTGATTTTTATGGCGAGGTAGCTCAGCTGGCTAGAGCATTCGGTTCATACCCGAAAGGTCGAGGGTTCGATCCCCCCTCTCGCTACCATTTAGAAATCCGTTCGAACTAATCGAACTTTAAATAAGAGACTTGGCAAAAGTCTTTTTTTGTGCTATTATGAATATGTCAAGGGAACTTGCATAAAATAAAAAAGGATACATTTGATTGCGAGAATCAGATGTAATCCCTTAAATGGAGTGCATCTGAAATCAACGAATGTTGAAATCAGATGCTTTTACTATTTTAGAAGTAAAATAATTACAACTAAGAATAGGAGTAATATAATGAAATAAAGAGAAACTTCTCTTTTAGTCATAAATACCACCGCCTTTCTTTTATCAAGAGATAATTGAAAGGGAAAGCATCTGATATATTTCAAATGTATCCAAAAGCATTATAGCAAACATTTGTTCTTAGTACAATACATTTATACTAAATTATGAGCGTTTAGTAAACTATTTAGAAATCTATTCGAACTAGAGACTTGGCAAAAGTCTTTTTTTGTGCTATTATGTGTAGTCAAGGAAACAGGAGTGGTTAAAGCAGATACAAAAGAACTAGAATTACGATATAAAATTATAAAGTTAGCATTATTACAATATCATAAAGCATATGAACATGGAAAACATGGACCAGATACTTTTGATTGTGCCGGATTCGTTTGGTTTATATACAATCAAATTTTAAATATTGATTTATATGAAAAAGGTTTTGGATTATCCACCACTACACAAATGATGACAAGTCATCATGGCACACTAGTACTATTTGATGAACACCTTTTAACGAAAGATTTTACTTTAATTAAAACTGGAGATATTGTTTTCTTTCATAGACAATCGAAAAAAGAAATTATTCCAAAAGATAATAACAAATATCCTGGACATTGTGGTATTTACCTAGGAAATCATGAATTTATCCATTGTTCAAAGCCAAAAAGAAAAGTGATTATTAGTAACTTTAATAAAAATGAGTATTGGAAAAATGTATTAGTTGCTAGTAAAAATATTTTTGAAAACAGAAACTAACTGATAAAATGGAGGTAATTATGTCTGAATTTACTATCATTATTGATCATTGGAGTCATAAGGAATTAAAAGATTACCTATCCTCTTTAAAAGGAATATTAGAAGTTACCATTCGTAATGACGATTTATTAGAAATTGATATAAAATATGATTCTAATTTCATAACACCAAAAATAATGAAAATGGAAATCCTATTATTTTTAGATATTTTAAAAGTACCATCGATACTTGCATTTGATAAACATCCAACGGTTAAAACCTTAGAATATCAAATAATCAAAAAAGATATTTGTTGTGAATATTGTTTTAAAGGTGCCATTGATGACTTATTTGAAATTGATGGAATAGAAGAAGTAGATAGTAATTTTAACGAAGAAAATTGCTATCAAAGAAAAGAGGATATTATCATTCATATTAGATATAATCCAAGTTTAATTTCCATGAAAGAAATGGAACAAATTGAATCAAATTTAAATTTATAAAAACTAGTATCTAGTTTTTTTATGTCACTCATCAATACTAGAAATATCCTCAATTCTAAAATATCTTCTTATTATTTTTCCCTTTGCTTTATATTCAAAGATCATCCATTCATCATCATATTCTACAATTTTCCCTTTCGTATTACTAATGGCATTAAATAGATAACTATCACTTACATTATCATTTTCAAGGTTAATGCTTACTTCCTTATTCACGAATTCTTTTAGCACATTAGAAGTAATTTTTTTTGGTAATTCCTTCTTTCTGTCTATTTTTGAAATTTTGGATTCTATATCCAATAGAATTAAGAATATTACAAATAATAAAAATATTTCCATTATTCAGCCTCCCCTTCGACTACTACTTTAAACGAATGAATGAGTCTAATATCCATTAACTTTGTAACTGGTTTCTTTTCATATAAAAACTGAAACTTTACATAGTTTTCATCAATACTTAAGATTTTACATTTTGTTAGTGGATCAATTCGATATTCATCAATTTCATCATCTATATCTATAAAGCATTCTTTGCCTACTAAGGAATTTAATACTGAATTTGTTTTCTTACATTGAATTTCTATCTGTTCATTTAATAAATCATTTAGAGAAACACCAAATACCTTAGCCAATTCTAATGCCTGGTTAATATCTGGACATGTAATATCACTTTCCCAATTTGAGATTGTCTGTCTTGTAACTTCCAGTTTTTTGGCCAGTTGTTCCTGTGTTATATTTTCCTTTTTTCTAAGTTCAATGATACGTTTTCCAAATTTCATTTTCATCACCTACCAGATATTTTACTATTGATTATTCTACCTGTACATAAATAAAATATAACATTCCGTAAAAATAATTTAACATTTTACAAATTATAGTCTATCTAAATCAATATACATATTTTTTTCACAATGCTTGTAAAATTCTTCAATTGTAAGGTGTGATTTTGGTTTTCGATATTCTCTTAATACTAATTGATACTTATCAAACTTACTATTTAATCTCTCTAGTTCATCTTTAATAAATTTACTTCTTACATCTATTAAAAGCTCTTTTTCTGAGTAATACTCATGAATTCCACGATATTTTTTATAACTATGTTCAAACCAATAATATTTTCCTTGCTTTTCAAATGTCAAAAAGGTATGAGTCGGACAATTCTGATTATCATAGTAGGCTAAAAAATATGTTTTAATAGTATGCCCATGAAAATAAAATCTCTCTAACTCCACTTGATCCCAACAAGTTCCTACTTCACTTTTCATTACTTCTTTTGGATTTTGCAATCGATAATCATCATTTAAATTAGCATCTACTCCTTCGTGAATTTTTCCACTTTTATCCACCCAACCATAGCGAATTTTTTCCATTTGATCCATGATTTCAAATTCATCATAGTACTCCCAAAATCCAAGACTTCCAATTGCTGGAATTGGGCTTTTGAATTTTTCAATTTTTTCTAATTGAAAGGCATATCCACCTCTATTTCTTACAACCCCATAGATTAATTCATCTTTTTCGATTAATTCATCCTCAAACTTTTTTTCTACTTTAATGCAATCTGTAATTTCTGCGCTACCTATAATACATCCTGTTGGATACTCTAAATTTAAGTGACGAAATCGATCCATATTTTCAGGCTCTACTCCCTTACTTGCATGAATTAAAAATTTTCCCCTGAAGTTCGTTTTCCAACTTCTAAATTCAAAGTCTTTATATCCTTCAACTATTAAAGTTGCCCAAGGTTGTCTAATACTTAATACCTTCATAATCTACACCTTTCCTACACATTCTTATTACTTTTATTGTAGCACCTTTTATAGTATAATAACAATAAATCTATGGATTCGTATTATGCGTGATATAATAAATAGTAAGAAAGGAAGTAATATTATGGATCAAGAATCTAAAGTGAAAGTGAAAGGCGTTTATCGTCATTATGGTGGAGATTACTATATTGTCGAAGGAATTGGAACTCATACAGAAACCATGGAAAAAATGGTAATTTATCGAGGTCTTTATGGAAATAATGAAGTTTGGATTCGCCCATTAGATATGTTTATCGAAGAAGTAGAAAATAAGGATCAGAAACATCGTTTTGAGTTACAACACATAGAAAGTAAAAAACATCCAGAAGGAAATAAGGAGGAAACACATGCAGGAAATTGAAATTAAATTTAGAATTGACAATCGTGAACAACTTCTTTCGAAGTTAGAGTCACTCCACTCTCACTTTTCAGAACCAGTAAAACAAAAAGATATTATTTTTGTTCCTGATTTAAATGACACTGCAAATGGCGAAGGAAAGATTTTCATTCGAATTAGAAGGCAAAATGAGAAAAAAATAATCACACTTAAAAAACAATCCAAAGTTATCATGCAAAATAAGGAAATTGAATTTGGTATTAGTGATATTGATAAAGCCTATGACTTTTTAGAAACGATTGGATTTAAAGAATGGGTAACTGTTGAAAAAACACGAATAGAAACTACCTATCAAGAATTTAATCTTTGTATTGATCAAGTAAAACGTCTTGGGGATTTTGTAGAAATTGAGATTTTATCAGAAGAGGAAAATCAAACAGAGTTTTATGAAAAGAAAATTTTAGAAATTGCAAAGGAGTTAGGAATTCCTATTAAAAATCGAGTAGATAACTATTATGACTCTATGATTGCAGAATTAAATGAAAAAGAAAATTTAAAATAAAATTAAAAAAGATTCAATTTGAATCTTTTTTCTTGCTTGAATTCTTCTTTTATTTTTCTTCGAGTAATGCTTCATAATTTTCTTTTAAATGGGAAATACTCGCACAACTCATAAAGCATACAACTGCATTTTTATGTTTTAATAATTTATCCATAGATTCTTCGTCAATCATTTCTCCATTTTTTAATTGATCCAAGATAATTTTAGAAGAAACCCCAGGATAATCGCTTGGTTTTTCCCTGTTACAATCAATTTCCGTCAGATACGCTTTATCTGCTGTATTTAGGGCTTCTGCAAACTCCTTTGGAAAGGCCTCCGTTCTCGAATAAGTATTTGGTTTAAATAAAACAACCAACTCTTTTTCTGGATATTTTTGTCTTGCTGCTTCTAAAGTAACTTTAATTTCTGTTGGATGATGTGCATAGTCATCAACGATTACAATATCACCCACTACTTCTTCTTGAAATCTACGTTTGGCATTTTGAAAAGTTAATAATAATTCATGAATTTTTTCTTTTTCTATTCCTAGCTTGTCACAAAGTGTAACACACGCTAACGTATTTAATATCATATGATTTCCAAACAAAGGAATTTCAAAATGACCATAAAGATTTCCCTTCATATAAATATCAAAACTACTTCCGTTTTTAGTAAGCTCTATATTTTTAGCAATTACATCATTTTGCTCTTCGAAGCCATAAAAGATAACTTCCTTATCAAACTTCATCTTTCTTATATTGGGATTATCTCCACAGACAATTAATCCCTTCTTTGTATTTTTAGAAAACTGTTCAAATGTTTCTATAATATCTTCAATATCCTTATAACATTCGGTATGTTCTAGTTCAATATTCGTAATAATTGCATACGTTGGATGATAGGCTAAAAAGTGTCGATTAAATTCATCTGACTCAATGACAAAATAATTATTTTCTTTTTTCGCATGACCGGTTCCATCGCCAATAAAGTAATTACATCCAACCGTAGAATTTAAAACATGGCTGATTAAAGAACTCGTTGTGGTTTTCCCATGCGTTCCTGAAATTGCAATTGTTTGAAACTGATTTGTTAAGTCACCTAATATTTCATTATAGGCTTTTCTTTGAACACCTAATTCTACCATTCTTTGAATCTCTAGATGGTCCTCACTAAAAGCCTTGGAACAAGTAAAAATGGTATCTGAATCTGGCAAAAAAGATGAATCGCTATAAATTTGTATTCCCCTTTTGTCTAAGCCTTCTTGTGTAAACTTCCATTCCTTCGTATCATCATAACCAGAAACAGTGTGTCCTAAATCATGAAGTAAACATGCGAGAGTTGCCATTCCACTTCCCTTGATTCCTATACAGTAATATTTCATTTTCTCATCTTCTTCCTACTTAAATTATACACTATGAGTGCAAAAAAAAGAAGAAAAAGAATGCTTAATTCCAATCTTCTAACATTACTTTTTGTAACTGCTTGATTCCTTTACAATAATGTTTATGTGCGTTTTGCTTACTTCCGCCAACTCTTTCAGCAATATCACGAAACAATTCTACTTGTCCTGTTATAAAACCTAAATGATATAAAATACTCTCTTGTTGCTTTTTATTTAGATTATCCAATCTTTCATACATGTCTTCTCTTAAACTTGAAAAGACAAACTCATCTTCTATATTCGTATCGCTGATCATTGATGATTCACAATTTCTTTCTCTAATGATCATATCTATATCGACATCATCTTCAGGCATGTCATCTACGGGAATTTCAATAAAGTCAGATATGGAAGTTGTCATACTCCTATACATGGTACGATTCGCTAATTCTAATATCTCAATCGTATCTTGACTTAAGTTTACTTGACTTTTAATTTCTTCTGCTGATAAATATTTACCTATTTCTATTTTGCTTTTTCCTTGAATCCTTGAAAGTTTATATGCTTCTCTTGCATAAATAAGTGGAACATATACTACAAATTTATTCATATTAAATAAATCAAAAAAGCGATATCTAATTTGAGATATTAAGTAACTTTCTAAAGTTGCTCCTCGACTAGGATCATAACTAGAAATCTTATTGTAAACTACCATACATGCTTCTTGATATAAGTCCTCATATTCAAGAAGTGAATTTTTACTGCTATATATATTTGCCATCTTTTCAATTAATGGAAGGTATTCAATTACTTGATCCCATATATCTTTTTCTTCTCTTTTCATATACATCCCCTCAAACATTCCCATATTATAACATAAACCTACATAAAAGAAAAGGAAAAAGATGTTATTTTCCACCTTTTTCCTTGGTAATTATAAAGGATACACCGTCTTTCGAATGATTTTTCACTATTATATCATAATTCATATAATTTAATGTTTTTTTAACAATAGATAACCCTAACCCAAATTCACCTTTAATACCTTTTCTAAAAGGAATAAAAATTCCTTCTAATAAATCTGAGTTTATATTTGGTCCATCGTTATAAAAAACCAGTTGATTCTTTTTTAGAGTAATTTTGATTTCTTTTTTGGCATATCGGATAAAGTTATTTAAAATATTATCAATGACTGTTTCCCAAGAATCAACCGTTCCATAAAATTTACTATTTCCAATGACGGTTACTTTAAATTCTAAGTTCTTATTGTGATATTTAAATTTTTCAATCGAAGAATTTAAAATACTTTCGATATCGACCTCATCCATTTGAATCAAATTTTTCTCACGAATATAATCTAATTTATTTAGGTAAAGTAAGGAGTGTACTTTATTTTCTAATTTTAAGGTTTGTTCTTTAATAATCGGAAGTGCTTTTTCTGTATCTTCCACTTGATCTTCGACAGCCTCAATATAAGACTTAATCACTGTCAAAGGTGTTTTAAAATCATGAGAAATATTTTGATACATCTGATTTCGATACTCTTCTTGATTCTTTAGACCAATTCTCATATCTTCTAGAGCTTGTTCTAGAGAATGGATTTCATCTAACTCTGAATCACTGACCTGATGATTATAATTATCATCATCAATATGATCAATTTTCTTTTTTAGTTTTTCAATTCTTCGAACTACGAGCGTTGACCATATCACTAGGAGTAAGGATACAACAAACATAGTTATAAAAACGATAGGAAAAACACTATGTAAGGCATCCTCTCTCGATTGCTTAATATAGGAGTTATTTGTTAAAGCAACCCGTTTTACAGAATCTGATTCGCTCGTATAATAATAGTACAAATGCGCTTTATAAATAAATTTTCCATACTTTTCAGTAAAATAGTTGGTTAATTTGTAGACATCTGCAAAATGCACAATCTCATTTAAGTTCTCACTGACTGAAATTACATCTTTATAAATATAAATATACGCAATTTCATGAGAGATTGGATTTTCTTCGATATCATCCGATACTAACTCTAATGGTTGTTTTAAATAATTATATAAATTTTTTTCGTATACGGGGAGTAAACTTTTTGGTAGAATGACACCTAGAGAGAAAAGAATGACAGTGCTTGCTAGGACAACTACTAGGATTAATTGTCTACTTAACTTGCTTTGAACATACTTTTTCATAATAGGCGGTATCCATATCCATAAATAGTAGAAACATTTAATTTTTTCATTTTTTTACGAAGTCTTCGAATGAGATCATCAACAACACGATCACTTCCAAAGTAATCTTCTCCCCAGATTAGATTTAAAATTTCATCTCTAGAAAATGTTTTATTTTTATTGGAAATAAGGAGTAATAGTAAATCAAATTCTAAAGTAGTTAATTTTATTTCTTTTCCTTGTTCTAAAACGATTCTTTTATCAGTATCAATTGTATAATCATTTTCATACTGAATTTTATTTGTCTCTACATCTTTATACACACGTTTCATGATATTATTTACTCGTAAAACCAATTCTTTTGGGGAGTACGGTTTTGTAATATAATCATCACTACCTAGCTCTAGTCCAATAATTTTATCTAGATCTTGATCCCTTGCGGATGTGAATATTACTGGAGTTGTAGTATCACTTTCTCGAATTTTTTTAATAATATCATAGCCTGTCACATCATCCGATAGCATGATATCGAGAATCCACAAGTCAACAGGAGAACCAATATAAGAAAGAGCATCCTTTCCTTCCTTAAATTGGACGACTTTGTACCCTGCTTTTTCTAGATAGGTTTGAATTAGGCTTGCTAAGTCCATTTCATCTTCTACCAAACATATCGTATACATTGTTTCACCACCAGCATTAGTATACCATTATTTTTTTATCTTTTCTAGGTTCTATCACCTCACCCTTAAAATTATGTAGGAGTAATTTTTATTTTTATTTCATTGAAAAGAATAAGTATATTTTAGTTTTTCTTCTTATTTATATTTATCACCTTCCCTTCATGTTTTAAGTATAAATGGAAAATATAGTTAAAATACGAAAGAAATGTGGGAAATTATGGTAAGGATTGAAAGACACAAAAAAAGACAAGTGTTTTATTTCTTGTCTTTGCTTTTTACTTTATAGTCTTCAAATAATTTAGAAGTTTCTTTACTCATATTTTGAACGGAGGTTTGAATAATTGGATGAATTGCTCTTAAGACGCTATCCGTAACACGTCCATTTTGTATAACAGAAATAGGTAATATTTGATAGGCCGGATAAGCAATTGCAAGAATACTATCACACTCAAAGACTTCCAGTTTATCCCATGGGCACTGACCATCCTTAAATCCCTGATCAGACAAAATTCTATCTGTAAAATATTCATCTAACCAATACTCATCATGCGAACATAACTCCTCCACAGCATATAGAAAACTAGAATTTTCTAGTATTACTACATAAAGTTTTTTGCCTTTCGTCTTTTTATCAAAAACTTTTTTAATGAACCTGATTTGTGGTACTTGTGTGATTAATTCATAATTGATTTTTGTCAGTATAATTTGGGAAGGTAACTGCTTCGAAGAATCGTAGGGAATAGGAAGGTCTATACTTTTAATGATTTTTTCATCAATCTCTTTTCTTTTCTCAGGATCTAACAAATCCTTTGCTGCTTGATTAATCACTTCCTGTATATATTCTCCGTCTTCATTTTGCTTATTCACATCCATCCCGCACTGAAGCATTAACTGATATTTTCTTGCTTGTTCAATTTCATGATCTGTAGCATCTTGTCTAATCTCTAAAATTGTATATGGATTTTTCATTCCAACCACCTCTTCATAATGGCTCATATTATACTACAAAACTCATACAAATGCAATTATCTTTTGATTTCAACTAAATCGAAAGTTTCAATAATATCATTTTCTTTGATATCTTGATAATTTTCTAAAGTAATTCCACAATCCATTCCTTTAGATACTTCTTTTGCCTGATCTTTTTCTCTTTGAATTGAATTAATTTTACCTGTATATAACACTATGCCATCACGAATTAATCTGGCATTGCTTCCATTTTTAATCGTTCCATTTAAGACATGACTTCCTGCGATATTTCCAACTTTTGAGAATTTAAAGATTTGACGGATTTCTGCTTCTCCCGTTACTTTTTCTTCAAAGATTGGTTCTAGCATTCCCTTCATAGCTGCTTCCATATCTTCTACTAATTTATAAATGATATCATAGGTACGAATTTCAATTCCAGCCTCTTTTGCAGCCTCTGTAATTTTAGTGTTTGGACGAACATTAAATCCAATTAGAATTGCGTTTGATGCCTTCGCTAGCGTTACATCGCTTTCAGTAATTGTTCCAACTCCAGAACGAATCACCTTGACACGAACATCCTCAATTTTAATTTTTTCCAATGAGTTTTTCACTGCTTCTGAACTTCCATTTACATCTGCTTTAATGATGACATTGATATCACGAATTCCCTCTTTGATATGACCAAATAAATCTTCTAAGGTCATTCCTGGTTTATTATTTGCCTTTTCTTTTTGTCTCGTTTTTCTTTCTTCGGCAATCTGTTTTGCTTGTTTTTCTGTTTCAAAAGCCATAAACTTATCTCCAGCCATCGGAGTTTGGTTTAGTCCTGTAATTTCTACTGGAGTAGATGGAAGTGCTTCTGTGATGTCTTGTCCTTTATCATTCTTTAGTGTTCTAATTTTTCCTACACTTGTTCCAACAACAATTGGGTCTCCCAAACGAAGAGTTCCATTTTGGATTAATAAAGTCGCAACGCTTCCTACTTGTTTATCAAGTTTTGATTCAATTACAGTTCCTGTTGCATATCTAGATGGATTTGCTTTTAAGTTTGCCATTTCACTGACTAGAAGAATATTTTCTAATAATTCAGGGATTCCTTCTTGTGTTTTTGCAGAAATCTTGCAAACAATGGTATCTCCTCCCCATTCTTCCGGCGTGATTCCATATTCGGCTAATTCCGTTAACACACGTTCTGGATTCGCTCCTGGTTTATCCATTTTATTGATGGCTACAATGATTGGTACTTCCGCAGCTTTTGCATGGTCGATGGCTTCTTTTGTTTGAGGCATTACTCCATCATCTGCCGCTACAATGATAATTACGACATCCGTAACAGAGGCACCTCTCGCACGCATTTCAGTAAATGCTTCATGTCCTGGAGTATCAATAAAAGTAATCCTTTTATCATTACAAACCACTTGATAGGCACCGATTGCCTGTGTAATTCCCCCAGCTTCTCCTGATGCTACATTTGTTGCACGAATAGCGTCTAGTAATGATGTCTTTCCATGATCAACATGCCCCATAATCGTAACGACTGGTGGACGTTCTTCTAAATCTTTTTCATCATCTACGATTTCATATTTTTCAAAATTAGAAATGTCCGCAGAAGATTCTTCTTTTAGAGTTTTATCATAATCGACAACTAATAACTCAGCAACTTCAAAGGTTAGGGATTGATTGATATTTGACATGATTCCTAGTCCCATTAATTTTTTAATTAATTCACTCGCTACTACTCCCAAGCTATCTGCTAGTTCTTTTACTGTCATGTTATTCTTATAAAGAATGATAGAATCATCTGTCTTCGCTTCATTTGTCTGTAACTTTTCACGATGTTTATAAAGTTCTTTTTTGTCTTTTAGGAACTTACTATTATCTTGTTTTGTATCCTTCTTTGCCTTGATTTTCTTTTTATGATGTTCTACATCTAGTTTTGTATCTGCTGCTAGACTTTCCACTTTCTCAAAGAATTCATCCGAATCAATTTCTACCTCTGGTTCTTTGTCTTCAACAACGATATCCTCTTGTAATTGAATCTCCGTATCCAACATTGTAATTTGATCTTGATCTAGTTCTGTCTCTTCATTTTCGATAACAAAACCTAATTTACGGCATAATTCTAAAATTTCTTCTAACGATTTTCCTACATCTTGTGCATAATCTAAAACACTCATTCCCATGATATCACCCTCCTTTTTATTTATATCATTTTTCCAGGTTTTCCTATATTTTTTTTAATTACCTTCGTTGTCTCATCAAAAAATTCTTTATAAGACGGTTTATCCCACTTTATTTCCGGATTATAAGCGTGGTAACTAGTTTCTGTTTTAGAAAACCATCTTGCGTAATCTGATAAATTAATCTTCTCATATGTCCTTAACCAGACGATTTCCTTTGGGGGAACAATACTTAATCTTTCGGTACACGGACCACATGGAGAAAATGTCAAATATAATTTCATTCGATTTAAGTCATCTTGCTGTCCACGATAATTATCTAAAACGTTCATCTCTGCATGAACAACATAGTGATCCTTTACATCCTTTTTAATTCCTGTTTGTTCTCCATTACTATGCCATGGTATTAAATCATCACTCATTCCATAAGTCGCACCATTATAGCCAACAGAAATTACTCTTCCGTTCTCGTCCACTAAACAAGCACCTACTTGGGTAGATGGATCTTTACTTCTTAAAGCAGATAACACTGCAATTCCCATATAGTACTCCTCAGCGCTAAGGGGCCCATCTGATTTCTTCAGGTATTTTTTTAATAGACTTTGAAATTCAACTAGAAATTCAGAATACTCCTCCTCAGGATAATCTTTGATATAAGGAACTCGTTCTACGTTCGCTGCATCTAATATAATGTTTGCAATTTCCTTATCGTCACTTTCTGGAATATCCTTTAAGTAGACAATCTTTTGTAACTTTGCTTGTGCTAAATTTCTGGCATCTTCTATACTTGGAAAATCTGATAGATAGATGGTTCCTCCTTGAAACTCAGACCGACGACCCTTAAAAGTAAATAAGGTATTGCTAACTGGTCTTAAAACATAATTTGAAAGACCACCTGCAATCTTGTCATACACACTGTATGGTGCTTGATTACATCCAATCGATAAAATTCTATTTTCTGAATCTACTAAACAAGCACCACTACTACTATAGACACTTCTTAAAGAAGCCAAAGAGACGATACTCATAAAATATTCATCCCATGATAAGTAATCTGTTCTTTTTCCTGCCATACTTCTTCCCCCTACTACGAATATTACTCAGTTTCTTTTTTTATCATATTTTCGATTTCCTCATAAACAGATTCTGGTATTTCTACTTCTAAACATCTAGCCAAAGCATGTGTCTTTTTGGCTTTTTCTAATACAGCTAGGTCTTTTTTAATATATGCACCTCGTCCGTTCATCTTTCCAGAATCATCGATTTTTACTTCTCCTTCTTTGGTACGAACCACTCTTAAAAGCTCTTGTTTTGGCAATCTTTCTCTTGTAACAACACAACTACGAAGTGGAATTTTTTTCTGTTTCACTCTTACTCTTCTCTAAAATTAATTCCTGCTTCTCTAGCTTGCTCTACTGTTTTAATATCAATTTTATAGTGTGTTAATCTAGAAGCAAGTTTTGCATTGCTTCCTTTCTTTCCAATTGCCAAAGAAAAGTTATCACTGTCAGCAACTACAAGTGCCTCTTGTTTCTTAGGGTCCATAATTAAAACTTTTAAGTTTTTCGCAGGAGAAAGTGCATTTTCAATAAATACTGCTGGATCTTTATCATATTTTACAATATCAATTTTTTCTCCATGAATTTCTTCTAAAATTCTAGCAATTCTAGAACCTCTTTCTCCAATACATGCACCAATCGGATCAATTCGATCATTTTCTGAGTAAACGGCTACTTTACTACGATTTCCTGCATCTCTTGCGACACTGTATAAGAGTACATTTCCATCACTAATTTCAGGAATCTCAAGTTCAAATAATCTTTTAATAAATCCAAAATGATTTCTAGAAAGTAAAATAAATAGTCCTTTATTATTTGCATCTACTTTACTAACATATACTTTGATTTGCGAATTCATTTGAATTTTTTCACCAGGAATACATTCTTTTTTAGGTAAGATTCCATTACTTCTACCTAAATTAATATAGTAGTTATCTGTATCTTCTAACTCTACAGTACCAATTAGTAATTCATCTTGTTTATCTCCAAGATCTTCTAGAATACTATTTCTTTCAGCCTCTCTGATTTTTTGAATTAGTACTTGCTTTGCTGTTGAAGTTGCAACTCTACCAAATTCTTCTTTTGGAGTTACTTCTGTATCAATGGTGTCTCCAACATTTAAGGTTTTATCTCTCTTTCTTGCATCTGTTAAAGAAATTTCAATATCGAGATCAATTCCATCTCCATCTTCATCCTTATCGTCTTCTACAACTGTTAGATAAGAATATACTTTGATTACTCCCGTTTTCTTATCAATCACTACTTTTGAATTTGGAGAACCTGTACTTCTTTTATAAGCAGCCATTAAAGCATTCTCCATGGCTTCAAAAATAATCTCTCGATCAATCCCTTTTTCTTTTTCTACAGTTTCTACGGCTTTTAAAAACTCTTTCCCGTTCATTATTCTTCTACCTCTTTCTTTGATTTCGCATATATGTCTAATGTGTATGATTCCTCAATTAAATCCAACCTATCTAGAATCGGATTGATGATCCTCGTTGCCATCACAACAACATTTAATGGAATCATTTCTTTACTATCTAACACGATAGTTAATGTATTTTCTCCTTCTACTTTCCCATAAGTTACATCATCGATAAAGACACCCAGACTATCTAGTCTATTTCCTACCGCTTCTATAACTTTTTCTTTCATACTTTCCAATCACTCCTTTACATTTTATTACTAAAAATCAAACAAAACCGAGTGGTCACCCACTCGTTGTAAGTTCATTATATCATAGAAATATTGTTTTACATAGTAAAATTCAAAAAAAGAAGTAAAAATTAGCATTTTCTATACACTTTATGGTAAGATTATAATAGAAATCGGAGGAATGGTTATGCTAACGAGTATCTTACTAACTTTGTTATTCAATAATGTTTTGTTTTTTATAGAAAATAAGCGTGGTCTTAAAATTCCAAGAAATATGGTCTATGGATGGGGAATCATCGCGATGGTACTCACGGGTATTTTAATGTACAGTATTCATTTATCAGTTTCTATTCTAAGCATTTTAATTACAGGAGTGGTTGGAACAATTATTAATTTAGTAGTTCAAGAAAATTTAGAATTACAAAAAGTTTACACCAAGAGCTTACTGATTATCTTTTTATTCTTTTTTTCTTCCTTCTTTCAAATCATTCCCATTCAAATTTTTCAAATTGATTTAGATCATGCAAGTCTTTTAACAGAGAGCTACTTATCTTTATTTTCACAGATTGTTTTAATATTTATTATTCTTGCAATGTACTGGAAAGAATTAAGAGAAGAACTTCATATTTTTTCAAAGGATAAAATGAAAAATATGGATACTGGATTTAAATACTGGTTTCTTGGTTTTATTGTAATGATGATTAGTAATCTACTGATTGCCTTTCTTTTACCAAAAGCCATTGCGGGAAATGAAGAAACGGTACAAGAGATTATTAAAGCCTCTCCTTGGATTTCTTTGATTAGTACGGGAATTTTAGCTCCCTTCATTGAGGAAATCGTTTTCAGAAAAGCCTTTCGTAATATGATTCCTAACGATACTCTCTTTATCTTAATTTCAGGCACCATCTTTGGAGGCCTTCATGTAGTACTATCACTAAGTTCTTTTTATGATCTTGCGTATCTCATTCCCTATTGTTCTTTAGGAATCGCCTTTGGATTTATCTATGCAAAAACAAAAACGGTATTTACATCTTTCATCATGCATGCCTTTCATAATTTTGCTTTAACATTACTTTCTATCGCGTCCACGTTGGTGATTCTATGTTAAGTAGAGCCGAAAAAAGTGACCAAATTTTAAAAGAATGGGAAGATGAAGAAAGAAAAGAAAGGCGAAAAAGAACAATTCTCTTATGGGTAAAAATTATTCTTATTTCTATAATTTTAATTTTTGGTAGTTTATATTATATGCGATTTGTAGGCACAAGCGGATTAAATGTTAGAGAATATCGAGTCGTAAACTCAACTCTTCCACCATCCTTTCACGGATTAAAGGTCATTCATTTTTCAGATCTTCACTATAATTCTACTTTCTCCCAAAAAAATCTAAAAATTTTAGTAAAAAAAATCAATCAGTTAAAACCGGATATCGTCGTATTTACTGGTGACCTAACCGACAAGGATTCAGAAATTACAGAAAATGATTTAAAGATTTTAGTAGAACAACTAAACAAGATAGAAGCGAGGCTTGGATTATATGCAGTCCGTGGAAATCATGACTATGATACTAGTAATTTTGATGTCGTATTTACAAAGACAGCATTTAAAATCTTAGATAATAATTATGACTTTGTTTATTCCAAAGGGACTACTCCAATTCTAATTACAGGATTTGGTAGCAAGTTAAAAAAGGATTTTAATCCAACACAAGCATTTTCTTTTCCAATCGAAGGATCATTCTTTACGATTGCACTCACACATGAACCAGATACTACGACAGATATTTTAAATACTTATCCCACACAATTAATCTTATCTGGTCACTCTCATAACGGACAAGTTCGTCTTCCAAAAATTGGAGCTATTTATACAGTTTCTGGTGCAAAGAAATATCCAAATGAACATTATAAGATAGATACTAGTGACTTATTTGTATCTGGTGGATTAGGAACTAGTGGTTATAAATTTAGACTATTTAATCGTCCTAGTATCAATCTTTATAGAATTGTAGAAAAATAAAAGAGATTCCAATCGAATCTCTTTTTTATGAATGGATGAGTTCTACTTTATCAAAAATATAATCTTTATCCTGTTTTATAAACGTAAAACGATAGCGATTTACTAACCCCTTGAATGGTTCTAAATCATATTTTTCACTTACTCCAATCGGAGCAGTTTTATTTATATCTTTATAATATTGGTAATTCATTTGATTGGTGTTTTTGTCGTAGGAGAAATCTACAACTGCTACCCATACCGTAAATTCTTTTTTTTCTTCTGTATTTGTAGAACTTTCCTGTTCCATCAAAATACTAATTGTTTTTTCATCTTCACACTCTCCTGGCTTTTGTACATATTCTTTATTACTTTTATCATATTTAAAAGAAGAATAACTACAAGAATTTCCAATCAGTGATTCGTGTTTAATTTCTACGTTTTTGCCAAACAATTCTTTCATGGACTTTTCTACTTCAGATGCAGAAATGGTCATTTTTTTACTTGGGTCTTTGTATGTATCTGGATCAGTTGCCATAATCTTACGAATCGCCATATAAATTTTTACTTGTGAACTAATTTCTTCTTTACGATAACTATCTTTTGTAAAGAAGTAACCAAAATACTCCGAAGGTAGACCTGTAATATTTAAAGAACTAATTAATGTGTAAAGATCAACTTCTCTTTCTGGTTTTGCTTTTTCTTCTGAATCTTTATGATTCTTAGAATCCCCATTTTTTGTTAGATTTCGAATCAACAAGAAACCGCCAAAAATCAATAATAAGGAACCTAGAATTATCAAAATTATCTGCATTTTTTTAGAAAGCTTTCTAATTCCCTTACCTTTCATTGAATAATTCACATTTTTACCCCTTTCTATTTCCTTTTTAATATTGTTTTCCCCAATATACTAGCTTCGTTGCCTCTTCTCCACAGTAAATACATTTTCCGCCTGTAAACTCTTCATTAAATGGAATGCATCTAGAAGTGATTCCTGTTTCTTCTTTAATCTTCTCTTCACATTCTCTTTTACCACACCATGTCGCACGAATAAATCCATTTTCTGTTTCTGCTAAATGTTTCATTTCTTCAAAACTAGTAACAGTTTTCGTCATTTCATCTCTTCGATGTTTCGCACAGATATACATGTTTTCTTGAATTTCAGATAATAGTTTTCTGATTTCTTCTATTACTTTATCCAGGCTTACTTCTACTTTTTCTAATGTATCACGTCTTACTAAAACGCAAGTATTCTTTTCCATATCTTTTGGGCCAATTTCTACTCGAACAGGAATTCCTCTCATCTCACTTTCCGCAAAACGGTATCCTGGAGATTTTTCACGGTCATCCACTTCACAAGAGATATTTTCTAATTTTAAAGATTTTGCAATTTGATAACTCTTTTCCATGACTTCTGGATCATTTTTACCAATGGGAATAATATTTACTTTGATTGGCGCAATATTTGGTGGAAGTACTAAACCATGATCATCCCCATGAGTCATAATAATTGCACCAATAATTCTAGTGGATAATCCCCAAGAAGTCTGATACATATACTGATACTTATTTTCCTTATTTAAGAATGTCATATCGAAGGCTTTAGAAAAGTTATCCCCAAAATAATGGGAAGTTCCTGACTGTAAAGCAATTCCATTATGCATTAATGCCTCAATCGTATAGGTATTTTGTGCCCCCGCGAATTTTTCTTTTTCCGTCTTTTCACCACGAATTACAGGAATGGCTAAAATATTTTCACAAAAATCCGAATATATATTTAACATTTTTAACGTTTCTTCTTTGGCTTCCTCTGCGGTTGCATGAACTGTATGTCCTTCTTGCCATAAAAATTCTCTACTTCTTAAGAAAGGTCTCGTCGTTTTTTCCCAACGAACGACACTACACCATTGGTTATAAAGTTTTGGCAAATCACGATAACTCTTTACAATATTTGCATAATGCTCACAGAATAAAGTTTCACTCGTTGGACGTACACAAAGTCTTTCAGGTAATTCCTCTTTTCCACCGTGTGTTACCCATGCCACTTCTGGAGCAAAACCTTCTACATGATCCTTTTCCTTATTGAGTAAAGACTCTGAAATAAACATTGGCATGTATACATTTTCATGTCCCGTTTCTTTAAACTTCTTATCCAATTCTTTTTGAATATTCTCCCAAATTGCATATCCATAAGGTCGAATAATTAAGCATCCTTTGATAGATGAATAATCTACAAGTTCCGCTTTTACACAAACATCGGTATACCACTGTGCGAAATCATCATCTCTATTGGTAATTTCTTTTACTTGTTTTTCTTTCATACATACACCTCTGTTCTTATTTTATCACACTTCCTAGAAGATTAGTATAAGAAATGCTGGGGTTTTTGTAAAGTTTCCAAAAAAAGAAAACTCAAGTTTCTTGAGTCTTCTATTGACATGTATATCCTTGTGCTGTTAAAGATGTTTGAATTTCTTTCACTGAACCATCATATTTGTATTCTGTTTCTATGGTCTCTTCTGTACCATCACTATTTGTTAGTTTTTGTGTTTTAAATTCTTTTAAATCAAAATTGTTACTTTCTTCAATTTCTAGTTCGGCAACAGAGCAACTAAATTCATAACCTGTGAGAGTTGCTGCTGCGATTGTTTTATTCTCACAAGCGGTCTTTTTTGCTGTATACGTATCATCTACTACTAAATATTGAACATTTGTAGATACTTTTGCATTCTTTAATTTATCTCCTGAGTAAGTGAATTCTCTGGTAGTCACTGTTGTGGTATTGACATCTGTCACAGGTGCAGAAACACAAGTTAATGTTTTATATTGTTGTTCTTCCTGTTCTTTCTTTTCTTGTTCTTTTCTTGCCTCTTCTTCTTCTTTCTTTTGTCTTTCTTCCTCTTCTCTTAGTTCACGATCAAATGCATCAATTTTCTTCTTTCCTTCTTGCTCCTTAAAGTAATCATTGATATTTGGTAAGAAGAATACAAAGGCAAAAAGAAGGATAAAGAAAATGATGAGTGGGATCTTACTTCTAGTCTTCTTGTTTTCTTTTTTCTCTTCCATTGGTGAGTACTCTGCAGATTTATTGGCTGGTTCTTCTTCTGTTTTCTTAGTTCCAAAGGAAACTTTACTTGTTTCTTTTAATATCGGATTTACTCCTGCTACATTTGAAATGGAAGAAGATGCTTGTGATGCAGGTGTTGCACTTGTTTGAAGTGCGACTGGTTCTCCGGTTGGAGTTGTAGGTGCATTAAGTGTACTAGGTGTATTGGTGGATGCTACTTCAGGTGCCTGGACCTCTTTTACTGCATCTACTGGTTGTAATACTTCTAAATCATCTTCCACTTTCGGAGTCGTTGTCACCGGTTGTACTTCTTTATTTTCACCATTTTGAGGAGCTACTGGAGTCGTTACCTCTTTGGTTTCTACACTTGCTACTGTTTCCGTAGTTTGAGTTTGGTTTTCATTTGTATTTGGATTTTCATTCATATTTGACATCCCCTTATTTTTAATCATTATAACAAAAAAAAAGTACTTTTAAAAGTACTTTCATTATTTTTTTGAAGTTAGATGGAAAGTTCTTTGCTTTGAAACCGGTTCCCCTCTTAGTATTTTTCTCCTACGCATATCCGTTTCTATCAAGTAACAGGAAATGTGAATCGCACCTTTACATAGTCTTCCGAATACCCCATTTCCTTTGATTTTTGAAATTGCTTCATCTTCCATAGATTTTAATAACCATTCTCCAGAAGTATTGATTGACGTTTTCACACTATGCATTTGATTAGATTTTTCTTTATCGAATTGATACATGATGATTTCCTTTTACTAAGCACTCTTTCTCGCATCAAATTTCTTTCGTTGATCTGTATTTAAAATACGTTTACGAATACGAATAGATTGTGGAGTTACCTCTACTAATTCATCACTATTGATATAGTCAAGTGCATATTCTAAAGTAATTGGACGAGGTCTTTTTAAAACCACTGTTTTATCCGCACTCGCAGCACGCATATTGGTTAATTGTTTTCCTTTGACTACATTGACTGCTAGATCGTTTTCACGATTACATTCTCCAATAATCATTCCTTCATACACATCAGTTGCTGGTTCAACAAACATTACTCCACGGTCTTCTAATTGTCCTAGGGAGTAAGCCGTACTTTTTCCCGTATCATTGGATACTAATACTCCTAGTTTTCTCTCTCCTACTGTAATATTCTCATAAGGACGATATTCTTTAAATGTATGATTAATAATTCCATATCCTTTGGTCATTGTCATAAAATCCGTCATGAAACCAATTAATCCACGTGAAGGAACCGTATAATTTAAACGAACTTGGTTTTCAAAATTGGTCATGCTTTCCATAATCGCACCACGAGTTCCTAATTGTTCAATGACAGATCCAACAGATTCTTCTGGTACTTCAATCTGTAAATCTTCATATGGCTCCATCTTAACTCCATTTTCTTCTTTGATGATAACTTTTGGCTTAGAAACTTCCAGTTCAAATCCTTCACGACGCATATTTTCAATTAAAATTGATAAATGAAGTTCTCCACGGCCTGATACGAGCCAACTTTCTCCATCGCTTGGTTCTACTCTTAAACTAACATCTCTTTGAAGTTCTTTATTTAAACGGTCTTCAATTTGACGTGCTGTTAAGAATTTTCCTTCTTTTCCAACAAATGGAGATGAATTCGTACCAAATGTCATTTGAAGTGTTGGTTCATCAATATGTAAAATTGGTAGTGGATAATTTTCACCTTGTGCACAAATGGTTTCTCCAACTGAAATATCACTCAGTCCAGCAATCGCAATAATATCTCCTGCTTCGGCTTCTTCAATTTCAATTCTTTTGTATCCTAAATAACCAAATAATTTTTGAATACGGAAAGATTTCGTAGTTCCATCTAGTCGAATACAATTCACCGTTTGTCCTACTTTGATTTTACCATTTTGCACACGACCAATTCCAATTCTTCCAACAAATTCATTATAATCTAGAAGTGCTGGTTGGAATTGTAAATGCTCTTCACTGGATCCGCTTGGTGCAGGAATTTCATCGATAATTAAGTCTAATAATTCCGTAAATCCTGGAGTTTGAGTCTCTGGATTTGGATCAAGGCTAGAAGTTCCATTTAAAGCAGAAGCATATACTACTTTAAAATCTAGCTGATCATCATCAGCCCCTAGTTCAATAAATAAATCTAGTACCTCATCTACGACTTGACCAACACGAGCACTTGGTTTATCTACTTTGTTAATAACTACGACTGGTTTTACTCCCGCTGCAAGGGCTTTTTTTAATACGAAACGAGTTTGTGGCATTGTTCCTTCATACGCATCAACAACCAAAAGAACTCCATCTACCATATTCATAATTCTTTCCACTTCGCCACCAAAGTCAGCGTGTCCTGGAGTATCCATAATATTGATTCTATAATCTTTATAGTCAATGGCTGTCGTTTTTGCTAGAATTGTAATTCCACGTTCCTTCTCTAATTGATTAGAATCCATAGATAAATCACTGATATTTTCATTCTCTCTAAAAGTACCACTCGTTTTTAAAATTTCATCTACTAAAGTTGTTTTTCCATGATCGACATGGGCAATAATTGCAATATTTCTTTTTTTCATATAAAATTCACTTCCCTAAATATACCTTGATGATTATATCACACTTTTTTTTAAAAGGGAATAGTCTTTTTTTAATCCATAGAAAAAGAGAAATTTATTTTCCTCTTTTCATTCCTTCTTGTCTAAATAGGCTTCATATCCGCCAATTAGATCTACTACATGGTATCCTAGTTCTTGTAAATGACTACAGATTTTTCTACTTTTTTCTCCATGACTACAATATATATAATAAGTTTCCTCTTTTTTTAAGTAATTCTCAGGCATCATTACTAAATAAGTATATGGAATATTTTTTGCATTTGGAAGGTGTCCTAGTAGATATTGATATTTATCTCGAATATCGATTAGATTACTCGTAAATGTAAATGAATCGATATCCTGAATATCTAAAGAATCATACATGATATCACCTAATATATTCTATGAGAAAGAAAAAAAGGTGATAACTAGTATTCACTTTTTTAGGTTTAATCATCAAAGAAATCATCAAAGAATTGGTCATCTGTAACATCGATTTCTTTTTCAGGAATTTGTTCTTGATGAACGATTACTTCAGATGATGCCTTTGGAGTTTCGACTTCTGCTTCTTTTACTACTGGTTCCATTGGTTGTGATGAAATATTCCTTGGCACCGTTTCTGTTGGTGTAGGAATGATTGTTTCTTCCTTCTTTTCTTCCGGTTTAAAGGATGAACTAGATAATAAATCAGCCATGGACATCGCATGAGGTTTTGACTCTATTTCCTTCTTTTGATCTGGAAGCGACATAATTAAATTAGATGAAGTCATAGGTTCTTTTGGTTTAGGCATTGGGAAATCCATTTTCAAGTCAGCTGATGAGAAGCCTGTCTTTGGTTTTTCTTCTTCTACTATTTTTTCTTCTGGTTTCTTCTCTACTTTTGGTAGTGGGAAATCCATTTTCAAATCAGCAGATGAGAAACCAGTCTTTGGTTTTTCCTTCTCTACTGCATCCACTTCTAATTCAGAATTTTTATCTTTCATTGGTAATGGAATGTCCATTTTTAAGTCAGAAGCAAGTAATCCCTTTTTAGAATTTCCTCCTGATTCACCCGTTGGCTCTTCTGCAGGCTCTTCGGTTGGTATTTTCTTTTCAGGTTCTATCTGTTTTTCTTTTTCCGTTAAATCACTAGTAGAAGCTTGAGTTGTTGGCTTGACATCTTCCTCTTTTGTTTTCTCTTGAACAATTGCTTCATGAACTGTATCTTTATCCTTAGGCATATCTTTTGCCGCAGTAGTAGCTTGTTCTTTCTTTTTCTTTTCTTCTGCTTCAATTTGAGCAATTTTAGCATCAATTTTCTTTACTAAATCATCTACATTAAATCCAGACTTAGCAAGTCTTGAACTACTAGAAATTCCACTATTACTTTGTGGCATATTAGGAAGTCCAGGAGCCTTACCCATACCAGATAACGGAGGCATTCCTCCCATTCCACCTGGCATATTTGGTAAATGATTCATTCCAGGCATGTTCCCCATTCCTGGCATTCCTCCCATTGGAGGCATTCCCATTCCTCCTGGAGTTCCAGCTGCTCCTTGTGGATTATTCATCATTTCCATTAATTTTTCTTTTTTCTTTTCTTTTACAAATTCACGAATATCAAAGGTATGAACCTCTTGTTTTTCACGTGTTGGATAAGTTGCCTTTGGATATTCTTTATCCCAATGCATCTTAAAGTCAGGTGTAAATTTCGTTTTAAATGGTGCCTGACGAATACGCATAATGATGACCTCAAATTGTTTCATTCGCTGTAATTCACTAATCGTAACGAGTGGCGTAGATGCCGTTTTATCATCTTTCTTACTCTTGACTTCTCCACACATTTTAGAAATTTCTTCTAGGGCTTTTAACTCAGTTGTAATCAAATAGATAATATTTCCGCAGTTACCTTTAATTGTCTCTGCATTTTCTTTTCCATATACTTGATCCAACTGTGCAAAGTTCTGAATAATCATCGTAAAACGTACTTGGCGTGAACGAGCAGCCGTAATCATCGTAGTAATATCTTTCAGTGGTGGCATGTTTGCAAACTCATCCAGTAGGAAGTTTGTACGAATTGGAAGTTTTCCACCATGTTCTTGTGCCACACTAATTAATGTTTCATAACATTGCTTTAATAGAATTGTTACCAAAGAATGATATGTTTTCTTTTCATCTTGGATAACAATAAATAGTGCCGTTGGCTTTTCACCGATGGTTTTTAAATCAAAATCACTGTGTGATAACATTTCTGATAGGTTTTCACGAGATGCAAATAACTTGATTTTTTGCTTAAATACAGAAATAATAGAACCTTTGGTTTCGTTTGGCGCCATAATGGTTCCTGATGCATTTGTATAAGCAGCAGAAGATGGATCCTTTGTCTCAAAATAAGACTTAATATAAGTTCCTCCACCAAACTTCTCTTCCCCAACCGTTGTCATCAAACTAATAGTATTTAAGTTTACTTTGTCTTCGGTTGTATCTTCAAACATCCCAAGCGCAAGTCCTGAAAAATAATCAGCAGATGTTTTTTCCCAGAAAGGATCTGCATTTCCTGATTTTTCTTCATATAGGATATTTGCAGCAAGGTCATCTAGTAACTCAATGGCTTTATCTTGATTTCCTGATTTATAAATACGATATGGTAAAGAAAGTGGATTCCATGCATTTCCCTGTTGTGGATCACGGAAGTTTAATATCAATACATTATATCCTTTTTCTCGAAGCATATTGGATGTATTTTCATAAATTTCACCTTTAGGGTCGGTGATAATCATAGACTCACGTTTTTTAGCAAGAACATTAACAGTTGGGAAAATTACAGTTTGAGTTTTACCAGAACCAGTCGCACCAATTACTAAACTATGGTATTCTCCATTATCTACCCATACTTCATTATCTTTTAGAATTAAAGGAACTCCGGCTGCTTTCGTCATGTCTTCTCCTGGGCGAATCATTGCCATTTTGTATCCTTGTTTCATTTCCTTTTCTTTACACCAACGACTATATCCTTTATCCGACTTCTCCGTTGAGAATCCAATTCCTGATTCTCTTTCAAAAAAGTACGAACTTACGGACATAAAGATTCCTGCTAGAAACAAGAAATAAAGAACTAAAGTTGCTGCAATTCTACTTGGCGCAAAAGCAGGAAAAGGATTTAATCCATAAAAATGTCCCTCTAATGCGAGTGTTGGGAAATTTAATACTCCAAGACATACGACGTATAGTAAAAAAATTGCAAATATTACAAAAATTAATACGTCGGTAGCATCTGCTTTAAATTTTAATTTCATAACTAAACCTTCTTCCTACTGAATTGTATTTACTTTTCTAGATTTTATATAAACACTCAATGTTATGATTCCAACAATACCTACTATAACTAAGATAGCACCACCGAGTAAAATTAACAAGCGAAAATCGGTTTTTTTGTGAGTTTTATTTAATAAATTCATTTGAATGCTTTTATTATTATAATTATTTTTATTGATTTTCCAGATGTATTCACCATCTACTACTTCATCAGCATTGTGACTTTCTACTTCATGGTTTGTCTTTAACCGAATCGTAATATCTTCTAGAATATCATAGGTTTCAAAACAGAGATTTTTATTAGAAGTAGAAAGAATCACACCATCTTTTTTTTCATTTTCAACAATTGAAAAGTTTTTATAACAGGTTAGAACTCCAGGCATTTCCTTAAAGGAATTACGATTTTGATAAGAAATTGTTTTGTGAGTCGAAATTCCAAGTTTTCCAACATCACTAATTTTTTCTAATCCTTCAATTTTAGCATCTTGGTCCATAGTCTTTAAGTCTATCAATTCTCTAAAAGTTAAACTGGAAGTATCGGGTTCCCCATCTAAAATTCCGCAAGATCCATCACCACAAGCATTCGGATCCATATTAAAATCAATTCCCTCTTGACTATTTGTCACCACTGGATGATCCCAACTCAGTTCATCCGTTTCTAATAATTCCCCATTTACTGTAATTTGGTCATCTTGAATTTCAATCTTATATTCTACACTACATCCGGTAAATAGAAATGCTACTATAATTAAGAATAGTATCTTTTTTTTCATACATCCTCCTAATGTCCTGTAAATGAAAAGTGCATATAGTCCTTGGAACTACTCCAATTACCTCCCCAAACCCAACCATATTTGTTAAAAGCTTGTACGACAGGACCATTGGGTTCAATTGAGTATGGATTTTCTCCTGGTTTCCAGAAGGAACCAGCAATCACACGTCCATTTCGAATCATATAATTTTCATTGGCGTTGATATCACAAGCGACTCCATAACTATGATGGGAAGTTGACTGACGGTTTCCTGCCATTCCACGCCATGAATAACAATAAGTATCTTTAATTGGGAAACCTGCATTTGCAATTTCTGTATAAATATTAACTACGTCACTTGCAATTGCTTGATGTACTGTAAGTTTTCCGGTTCTAGCATTTCCATTGATATCTACTAACGGAACACTGACCGTTGTTAGGTATTTTTGCATTTCACTTGAAGAAGTTGGAAGACCATCTGGGAATAGGAAGGCAAGTTTTTCACTCAAACTTCCATCTTTCACAGCACCCCCGCTACCACCACTAGAAATTGTTAGGCTTCCAGTATAGAAGTAGTTTAAAATTTCATGATAATTAGAGCCATCGGCCGCCATATCTGCTGCTGCAATTTGGCTCATTCCTCTACCATGTCCTCCTGCCGCACGACCTAAGTAACGGTTTGAAATTGTAACTGTATGCTTTTCCCCTGAAGGTAATTTTGTATATTGACAACTTGTTTTCCCAGGACAATCCCAAGAATCATATTGTGCTAAAATGACTTTTCCATCTGCAGTAATTACTTCACCACGTGTAGAATTTGCTGCTTCCCAAGACTCTGCTGAATAGTTTGGGTTAAAGTTTTGGGCATTAGAACTGTTATCAATTGCCTGTTCACATTGATTGGTACTTGCGAGTACATAACTTCTCGCTGCAACGGCAAGGGCTTTTTTAGATTCCATTCCAAAGTCTGCATACATTTCGGCTTCTACGACACCGGCAATATATTCTTCCAAGTCATAAGTTCCTTCATCTTTTCCAACAACTGTGACTCCATCTGGGCAAAAGTTACTTGCTGTTTGATAAGAATAAAGCTCTGTACAATCTCTACTAGGACCCATGATGGTATAAAGATCATAGATGTTATCAATTAATTTATTGGCTGCTTCGAATCTCTCCGTTCCTTCTTCTGCATACCCTACTTCTTTGGTTAGGTATTCACTGTAGTAATCTTCAATAAAGGAATCTAATAAGTTCCAATAATATACACCGTCTTCCATATTTTCCCAGTCACCGATACTTAATTCTGCAAAGTCTGTGTTGCTTTTTGGAGTGGATGGATTACAAACTCTCGTTTCTTTAGTACCATCCCCATCTTCATCTTTAAAAGTGGCTGCTGGTATATAGTAATAATAAGCATAATTCTTTTCTCTATTTGCCCTTTTCGTAAAGAAATTAAATAAGGTAGACTCTTTATCGTTTCTAGCAACAAGTCTTAAATCTTCACTATTTCTAAGAGGAATATCACTAAACCATTGATCCCAAAGACTAACATCCATACATTCTTTGGCAACATTTTCATCAGTTACAATAATTTCTTTTGACTCTTCTCCATCAGCACAAATGTCCTCGTAACTGGATTCATAGCAATTTGGTTTGTCTTCTTTATATAAACCATATTTTTTCCTTTTAATTTGCATATTGGCTAGCACATCGACATATTTTTCCATTTTTCTATAGTCACCAGCCGTTAAAATATCTTTTGCCTCTTCGCTACAAGTATCTGGATCATCACACAACTCTTCTCCTTCATCTAGACCGTTATTAAAAGCTTTATCTACAATTAAGGTTGCATGAATTAAATTCACATCAATACAAACATGATATTTTTGATATGCATTATCTTGTGCTTGCTTCAAGGTTTCATAATATTCTCTTTCCGCTTTTTCTGTTGCTTTGTTTCCAATTTCGTTTCCCTCATAATCTCCACTAAAGTATCTTAAAATACTCATTGCAGGAATTAAAATAATACTAATTGCTGCAAGTCCAATTAGTGCAAAACAGCCACAACCGCCAAACGGAGCAGATATTAAGCTAAGAAAAGGTTTCACCCATTTGTTTTCTCCATTTTTTTCACCGGTTGCCTCTCCATTTGCAGAGGAACTGTCTTTGCTTTTAGAAGAACTATCGTTTGATTGTTTCGCAGATTGTTGTTTGGAGAGATGATCTGCTTTATTTGCAGCATCTTCTAAACCCTCTCGTTGAAGTCCCTCTTTCGCTAGTGTTTCCTTAGGGAGTCCTCCAGTGGCACTTTGGGCATCCCCTGATGCCATATCAATTCCCATATCAGCAGCATCTAAAGCATGGCTTTTATCTAATTTTTTTGTTAAATTCTTAGCAACTGGGGAAGAATTAATTAATTTCCCAGCGCTATTTTCAATAGCCTGTCCTGCTTTTGTTCGACTAGCAATATCATAGATTTTGGTTCCAGCAGGTCCACCAAAGTAAGTTGCTGCAGCTTTTCCTGCGACATGAGCAGTTTTCTGACCCGCTTGTTCTTCCTCTTGCTTTTCCTTTGCTTCTTCCTCATCCATAATATCACCTGCCTTTACTATGGTTTATTTCTTCTTTATAGACCTCCACCACTACCGAAAGATTCTAATTCTTCTGGTGTTAATGTTACGTTAATTTGCATTCTTCTGTTTCCACAGACAAATAATGCTTCTCCTTGAGAGTATCGCTTGATGCTTTCTTTTTCATTGTCGTTTAAGTCAATTAGACGTCCTAGGTCTTCCACTGCTTGTTTCTTAAGTCCCATTACAAGATAATAAGATGCATTATCAAAGATTGCTTTTCCTTGAGTAATTACTTGAGGTGCCGCAAAGTCGCTAGGCTGCTGAGTTATAATAATAGAACCCGTATTATATTTACGTGCACGTCTTTGTACCTGTGCTAAGAAATCAGCTCCCAAAGAGTTTTGATCTGATAATAATACGTGGGCTTCATCTACCATTAATATGGTATTGATATCTTTATTTAAACAAAGACCCCATGCATATTTTAATACGTTAAAGAATAATGCATTACGGATATTATCTGCTGAATTCATTAATTCCTTGATATTAAATACAATAAAATCAGTATCAGATGCAACCGTTGTATGCCCATCGAAATAGTATTTTAATTCTTGTGTCAGTGGACGGATTTTTAATTCTAGTTTTTCCATAATCATTCTTTCTTGCGTTCTGTCTGTCATAGAAAGAAGTCGTCCCTTAATTGTTGCATATACATCTGAGAATGTTGGATAGTCATTTGGCTGATAGTTATAGAAATTACTATTAAAATCAATTCCAAAACGACGATAAGTATCTTGTACTACCTCACTAAACATTGTTAACACATCTTCTTCAATGGATGGGTCATAGTATTTCATAAAACCTTTTAAGAATTGTAATGTACGAGTTAATACAGTATAACCAAGACCTTCTTTAATTTCTTCTTCATCGGCATCGATAACAACTTGTAGTGGATTTACCATACCATATTCTCCACCTTTACCAAGATCAATGCTCTCTCCTCCATAGGTTCTAGTCATCTCAGAAAGTTCATCTTCTGGGTCAATCGCAACAATCTGATATCCATTACGGATATGAGAACGAAGCATTAGTTTCGCTGCAGTTGATTTACCTGAACCAGAAGTACCTAGGATAATTAGGTTTGCATTATTTCGGTTATTTTCTTTTCTCATCTGATAAGCAAATTGGTTAAATAAAATAACTCCTCCTGAGAAATCTACTCCAAGTAATGTAGATAATCCAGGATCTTTAATACTATCAAAAATAAATGGATACATGGCGGCCAGTGTTGGTGTTGGAATTGGTGTTCCAATTCTTTGTTCTACATCTTGAGATGGGAAAATTGGAATAATAGATTTTAATATTTTTTCTTGTTCAAAACGTAGAGATAATCCTCTCATTTCCATTGCATCTAAGTAGTTCTTGATATTTACCTTTTTCATTTCTAATTCTTCTTTAGAATCTGCTAGTATCATGATGTGCATCTGAAAATCAAAAATTTTAGACTGAGATGATGCAAGCATGGTAACAAAAGACTCTAAAGATTCATAGTCTAATCTGATTCTTTCCTTAATAGTCTGATCTTTTTCTTCTTGATATCTAGTCTTTAAATCTGCGATCTGTTTATTTAGCATTTTAGACATCATAGAAAATGGAACTGGAATATGTTTTGCTACGATTTTAACTCCAGACATACTCGTTAGTGATGCTAAAAAACCTGGATAAATTGTTTTTGGATAAGAAACTACGGTTACAATTGTTGCATACTTATCACTCACTGTAAAATCACTAAGCCCAAAGTGTAACCCCTTTGGTGCTACTTCTGAACGAAATCCCATCATACTGCCACCGTCCCAAAATTAAAACTTCTTCCACCATTTAAGAAACTATCTAAAATAATTCTTAAATCTTCATTACTAGTTTGCCTTGCAATTAATCCTGCTTGCGCTAAACCACTAATTAACATACGAATCTTCTTTTGAAGCATTTCTAAGTTCTTTTCTTTAAATAAGATATAGTATTCTGTATCAACCACATTGTTGTTCATAAAACTATTTCCTTTTTGAATATCCTGACTAATAATTTTACGAACTGCCGGATTGGTTTGATTCTGATATTGAAGTTGGAGTGTGGATAAGTACATTGAAATATCTACTGGTCGGTCTGCGACTACAAGCCAAAACTCAAAATCAATTAAATTGTAGAAGTTTTTTAAAGCAATCATAATATTGCTTTGAGCAATTTCATCCAAGATAAAGATATTTCTTGGAGTAATTTTTACACCACTTACTTTCGTTTGATCTGGAAGGATAATCATTCCATTTGAAATGGATTGAATATTAATCCAATTTTCTGTCCATTGTCCATTGTTGTTCATCACGTATACACCAACCTTTCCATAGATACCTTCTTCTACTTGTAAAGTATTTATATATTTCAATTAATAGTTGCAAAACATTGTGATAATAAGCAACTGGGGCGACTAATAATGCTGCTATAATCGCAGGAGAAACAGCAACAACTGCTGCCCAAGTTTCTTGCATCGGCATTAATGCTACCAAAATAATGGTAATTACCACTCCTACCCCGAAGATACCTAAATCTACGGGTCGGAAAAGTCCAAAGATATATTGTCCTCGTTTTGCATTTGCAGGGATTAAATACATGTTAGTTCACACTCCTTTTTATTTATTTTTCTTAGAGGCAGCAACTGCTGCAATATATTCGGCACTGGATTTCGTTTCTAGACTTGCAGCCTTAATTAGTTTCATCTGGTCATCCATTTTCTTAAATCCCTCTATAATAGTATCGTCTACACCATTAATACCATTCAAGTCTGCCTTATCAATTTTATCCTTAATAGAATTTAATTCTGCGAACAAATTAGCATTTCCATCTGTATATGATGTATTTCCTTTTTGCAGTTGATCTCTAAATACAGCTTGCTCTCTCTTTTCTAGTTCTGAAACCAAATAGTTTCCTTCGGAAACAGAAATTCCGCTCATACCACCAAAGTCAAAGGTACTCTGTCCAGAAGCTTTTGCTTGATCCAAGACACCTTGCAAATCTTTTGATTTACCAACGATAGAAGAATAGTCTACATTTTGTCCCTTTGAGGAATCATAGTGTTCTAATTTAGCACCAAATCCAAGAGACTGAATATATGAATCTGCTCCTAGGGAAACAGCATCGTATTTTCCTTTGGTTGCTTCCTTCTTTTCATTGGCTGCATAATCGTCATGTGCTTTTGTTAATGCATCCCAATCTTCAACATTTTTCCTTTTAGCTTCTCCTGCTCCTTGACCAGTAAAAGTACTGTAAAAGAGTTCTCTTGCTCGATGACTCGCAGTAACTCCAGCAATTCTATCAGCTGCAAGCTCTGCATTTTTCGCACGAATGGATCCAAGTACTTTCGTATAATCACTTTTATCTCCCGCTGCCTTGTAACCTGCTCGTCCACCACTGATAGCACTAGAAATACCTGATCCAAAGTTTTGGATAAAGTTTCCTCCACCAGCTGCGGCTGCTTTAAATCCGGCAACTCCAGAACCAACCATACCTGCCGTTGCTGCTGTAGTTGTTAATAATCCCGCTAGACCTGAACCAAACTCACTATCTTTTAATCCTAATGCCTTTTTAACAAACTTAGGTGCTTGGAAGGCAAATAAAAGAAGTCCAATCACTACAAATACCATTCCAAATATTTTGGTTTCCCCTACTAATCCTAAAAAGTTTCCAGCAACCTGACCGGCATCACTAGAAAATATTAACTTTGTCACTTCGATTGCAAAGTATAAGGCTCCAAAATGTATAAATAAGTCTAAGTAAGTAGTCGTAAACATTTTTATGTAAACAGAAGTTCTTCCACCTTCCTTGCTTGATTTTGGATCCATATAACTAATAATTGGAACTGGAGCAATTACCTTCAAAAGTATCAACTTAAAGGCACGAATTGCAACTTGAATTCCAATGATAATTAATAAAACTAAAATTGGAATAATACATATAATTGCTCCTACAAAATTAAACTTATATTTATATACGTCTTTACTATCGCTACAAGCTTCCTCTGCCATAGAGGATGCAGCATCAAAAATCCCACTAGATACTTCTACATCATCATTACAATCATCATTTTTGGTGAAAAAGCCACCAAATATTGTTGTTGCGATGGTTTCACCCGAGCTCTTTGCTTCCGTTGCATCCAAAGTAGCACTAGAATTTAAGACTACTTTACCAAGCGTACTTAATAAAGGAACCTGAATTCTTGAAAAAAATGGAAAGACATATTGGGGAACGATAATTAATAAAATTAGCATCGTAATAAAACGAGTTACTAGTTTTCCTGCTCCCATTTCCTTATCTGTAATCTTATCTGGATTTGCAAAATAAGTAATTAAGGACATTGTAACCTTAAATAACATAAACACACCAATAATTACATAAAATCGATCTTGTATGCTTTCATAAAATTTACTGAACATTGGTGCACTATCAAGATTTGCAACTGAAAATACAATTTCTAAAAAAAGTCCAAGCAGTCCATATAGGGCTGCAAGTATCACAGCAAGAGTTTGACGAATATAGGTAAAAAATAAATTTCGTCCTAATTCTCCTATGAATGCTAAACTATTTAAGCCCATATACTACTACCTCCAATTCTGTATGACCATACCAATCAGTCCACATAATGAGGCATCTTTTCCTGTTGCGTCACTATACGCCTGTAATACAAATCTCAAAACTGCCGGAACTAGGAAGATTGCAATTACAACAATACAACGTTTTGTAAATTTAATTCCAGCCTTTTTTAAAGCATCTTTATCACTTGAAAGAACAGGGCCTGTGAAATCAACGGCTCCAAAAATAATTAAGGCAATTGGCATGATAATTTTTAAATAATTATAAACTTCTCGAATATATGGAATGAGGTCAGAAATCACTCCGCAATTTCCTGACATTGTTCCACCTTTTGTTGTTGAAGAAGAGGAAGTTGTGGTAGTAGAAGTACTTTTTGGCGAAGGACTTTTTTTCGGAGTCGTTTTTTTACCTGTATAAGAATTACATCGGAAAGTTTCCGCCCCGTTTTTTAATCCATTCCCTTTACAACAAATTTTGCCATTTTGAGTAGTAGTACTTGCATTACTTGGTGATGTATAACTTCTTTGAAAAGTCCAATTTCCATCACTTAAATCGCAAGGAATATCTGTAAGTTCCTTGCTTCCATCGGTTGCCCCTTCAATGACTGATGTATAATAATCGCAGTAATAGGTTCCACTTTTTTCACAGCAAACTCTTTTAACGATTTCAAGATCAAAATCTTTATCTTCCCCTGCTTGTACAGTATCTGTATGATCAAATTTCCATTGACTTTGATCTACTCCACTTGCACTACAGCTCCCATTACTAGATGTAGCAGCGAATACAGAATTGGCATTTAAACAAAATGTTATAAATCCAAATACTAGTAACATTACCAATTTTTTTCTATTCATAAAGGCACCCCTTACATTTAAATACAGTTTATCAGAATAATTATATCAAAACAAAAAACATTTGTAAACCAATTCCAAGGGATTCTTCCACGAAAAAAAGAATCAAAAATAAATCAATTTTATTTTCAACTCTTTGTATATTTTTTAATCGTTTTCATTTAAACCCCAATGGATTTATCCAACCGTTTTAAATACAGTTTTCGAATCCAGTCAATAGGAATTACTGTACTCGCTAATATAATCATCACTACTAATTCTTTCAAAGTTAAGCCAAAGGTTCGAAATAGAGAACCTCCAAAATAAATCAGAAAAAGTTGGACAACAGTAATAAATCCAATAATTAAAACAAAAGCACGATTCCACCAAATATTAGAAATTAAATTTAAACGTTCTGTTCTTGCATTGAAGCAATTAAAAATTCCCATAAAGATAAATAGTCCAAAGAACGCTGTCATCAAGTATTTTTGGTTTGGATCTACGCGAAAGAAGTTAATAATCCATGGGCTTTTTAAAAATAGAATACATAAAAATGCAGAATATGTGCCAGTAAAAAGAATCTCATGCATCATGTATTGATTCATAATTTTTTCATCTCTTCTTTTTGGTTTTTCCTTCATGTAGTCTAAAAGTGGCGGTTCATAGGCAAAGGCAATTCCTGCGAGTGTATCCATAATCATATTAATCCAAAGCATTTGAATGACTGTTACAGGGGTATCAATTCCAATGAATGGTCCGACAATAGATAAACTGATTGCACATAGATTTACAGTCAACTGAAAAATAATGAATTTTCGAATACTTTTAAAAATAGTTCTTCCAAATAGAACGGCCTTAGAAATCGATAAGAAATTATCATCTAAAATGACGATTTCACTTGCTTCTTTCGCAACTTCCGTTCCGCTTCCCATCGCAAAACCAACATCTGCCTTTTTTAAAGCAGGAGCATCATTGACTCCATCCCCTGTCATTCCAACGACAAGTCCCATCTGTTCACTGATACGAACCAACCTACTTTTATCCTGTGGGAGACTTCTAGCAACAATCTTTAATTTTGGAATGATGTTTTTTACTTCTTCATCACTTAAATTGTTTAATTCATCACTCGTTAAGATGACATCGTTTTCACTATCAATTAAACCGACTTCTTCTCCAATTGCGAGGGCTGTATCTTTGTTATCTCCAGTAATCATCACCGTTTGAATCCCTGCATTTTTTACGAGTCTAATTCCTTCAATGGCTTCTTCTCTTACCTCATCTTTTAATAAAATAAAACCAACCAACGTTAAATGATCCATTTCTTCTACATGATATCTATCATTTACTACAACACAGAGAATTCGAAAACCAATTTTGGTATATGCATGAACCTCTTTTTTCATCTTCTCTATATCTAATTTCTGTTTTCTTCCTGTTTTTTCATCGTAGTAAGAAGTACATTTTGGTAACAGTATTTCTGGTGCACCTTTTAGTAAATTATACTTTTTATCTGTTTCAATTAAACAACTAGAATATTTCATCTTACTATTAAACGGGATTTGTCTTAACACTTTGACACTCGGTATTTCTGATTTTATAAAGGCAAGTAATGATCGGTCTGTTAAATTTCCACCAATAATTTCTCCCTCACTATTTCGACTACTTTCGTTGTTATAATATAAGGATACTTTTAACAAATCATGATATTTTTTACAACTGGATAGTTCTAATTCATTATCATAACGATTTTCGGTTCCTGTTAATACTCCCACAACTTCTAATTTTCCTTTCGTCAATGTTCCTGTTTTATCTGTATACAAAATATTAATGCTTCCTGCTGTTTCAATTCCTACCAATTTTCTCACTAGTACATTGTTTTTTAACATTCGTTTCATATTGGAAGATAATACTAACGTAATCATCATAGGAAGCCCTTCTGGAACTGCTACTACAATAATCGTAACTGCTAAGGTCATTGCATATAAAATATGTCCACTTAAGACTCTAAAATTTTGAACTGTTTCTAATATTTTAGAAACTGAAAAATTATGATCGATCACAATACTTGAAAAAAGATAGGAAAATGCGACTAAGAAAGCTCCTACATAACCAATTTTACTAATAAATTTTGCCAGTTCTCGAAGTCTTCCTTTTAATGGACTTTCAGGATTTTCTTCTTGTAATTCTAAGGCTAATTTTCCATAATAGGTTTCATTCCCTACTTTTTCTACTTTCATCCATGCCATTTTAGAATAAACAACGGTTCCCCGATACACTTTATTTTTATCTGTTACTTCTCCTACTACTGGTTCTTTATAGATTTCCCTACTTTCTCCATTTAAACTAGACTCATCGACCGTTAATTCCCCTTCAATAATCACTCCATCTGCTGGAATTCTATCTCCTGTTTCTAGTCGAACAATATCTCCTACTACTAATTCTTCCATAGGAATTTCCTTTAAGGAGCCTCCTCTTTTTACCTTAGAACCAATTCTAGCTGCTTCTTCTTGTAATCGTTCAAAGGCTTTTTCACTTCCATACTCTGAAATCGTAGAAATGAAACTCGATAAAAAAATAGCAATGACAATCCCTAAGGTTTCAAACCAATCAAAATCTTTAAATAGAAAAATCGTTTTAATGACTAATGCAATGAGTAAAATCTTGATGATAGGATCTCCTAGCGTTTCTATAAATTGATGTAGAAATGTTTTTCTTTTTTTCCTAGAAATTATATTTGATCCATATTTTTTTCTTGCTTCTTCTACTTCTTTTTCTGTTAATCCAATGATCCCCATCATAAAAAGTCCTCCTACTACTAAGATATGATGGACGAGTTATATTAGAAGTTCTACTTTTGTCAAAAAAAGAAGAATCTGCATATAGTAAAAAAGAAAGGGGCATTACGATGAAAGAACTTTTTTTCGGGATGAATCCCTATACTTTTACTGGAAGTGCCGTTATCATTGGACTTTATCTTAATAATGAACTAACCCCAGAAGAACAAAACAGTATTGGAAACTGGTTACAGTTGATTGGATTAACCGTCCAAACTTATGCATCTCAAGTTGCAAACTTAGAGTCAGAAAAACAAAAAGCAAAGAAAAATACAGATTGTAATGACACGACAGATTTAGATACTTTAAGTAAAGTCATTGATAAAATTCAAGAGGAATTGGATTATTTAAAGGAGTGTCAAAAAAATGTTTTATAAAAGAAAAGGAGCTACTTTACTCATTTTGTAGCTTCTTATTTTTATTTTATTATACACAAGGATGTGGACAATCTACACAGTTATGAATTTCCTTTTTTGTAAGTGTTTTCATTTTCCCTTTTTCATTGAAAATGACAGGTTTCTCTTCCCCACAACTAGTTTTTAAATTGGTATCTTCAAAGTTCATATATGAAAGATGATTTTTAACAATCTCCCAACCCTTTTCTGTCATTACATGAACTGGGATTTTAATTCCCACTTGTACAATGGAAGATGGCTCTATCATTTCTTTTACATATTTAGAAGCACAAGACCAAACAACATCTGCATTTTCTTTCATAATAAGTGCCGTTTCTTTATTGATTCCTGTTGAACATAATCCAAATTTATAAAGGACCACTCCCTCTGTTTCTAATTCTTTTAGTTCTTTTAATAGATAGTTATCTCCTGCCGCTACAGATACGGCAATTCTTTGATAGCCTCTTTTGATTGCTTCTTTTACCCCTACTACTTGATCAATAGTTGCAGTATATGGGAAAACGGGAATAATCCCTGAAGCAACTGCAGTATTTACTAATTTTTCAGATGGACTCGTATAGAAAAGACCTGTCATCCGTTTAACAGCGCCTTGGGTATTTAAATCATTGGTTGTAATAATGGTTCCTAAATTATTAGAAACAATCACTGCAGCATCAATTAAATTACTTTTAAAGGCGGAAGAAATGGTTTCCGATGCACCAAATAAAACATTTGCTTCACACGAATTTAAAGGTCGATTGGTATCAAAATAACCACCCTTGATTACAATTTCATTGATTAAATTACACATCATTTCTGTTTGTAAATGTTCATCTTCTGTTTTTAAGGTTTCAAGTAAAGTATCTGCATATTCTCCACCTACTTCTTTTAAGAGTTTTACCATGAGTGGGCAATATTGAATTGGAATCGGGGTTGCCCTTACTGCCCTTAATTTTCCATTTTCTCTTTGTAATAGAATATAACTTCCAAACATTCTAGTAATATGTAGTTCTCTCATACTATAGTAATCTCTGATACTTTGATTTAGAAATTCTCTGAGTGGGTCCGTATTTTTACTAGTCGTTTGAAAATAAACATTTAGTTTTCCATCTTCTATGTTTTGATTTACTATTTGAAAATCAAAATCTAAAAAAAATTGATTTCTAAATTCTTCCATTCTTTGGTTTAAATAACTGAATAATCCTTCATTTTGCCATCCATTGAAATACTTAATTTCTTCCTCCTCTAAATTAAAATATTTTTCAACCTGCGGATTTTTTAATTCAAATGAATAGATGTAAAATTGTTCATCTAAGGCATTGATTACGCCTTCCTGTTTTTCCATGATTTTCCTCCTTTTGAAAAGAAATGCATCTCTTTCTATTTACATTATATCGAAGTAGATGGTATAAATAAAATATATATTATTTATAATTAATATAAAAGGAGTTTATATATGAATAATAGTTATGAATCTTATAAAGTTTTCTATTTTGTAGCACTTCATGGAAGTATCTCAAAAGCAGCAGAACAATTACTTATTTCTCAACCCGCTGTTTCTTTTCAAATTAAGTCACTAGAGGAACAATTGGGAGTTACTCTTTTTGTAAGAACAAAAAAAGGTGTTACTTTAACAGAGGAAGGAAAAATATTTTTTTCTCATATTAAAGCAGGGATTGAAAACTTCATAAATGGAGAACATGCCCTAACGAACTTTAAAAACTTAGACTATGGAAGTATTCGAATTGGCGCTAGTACTACTGTAAGTAAATATGTCTTGATGCCCTATTTAGAACAGTTTCATGAAAAATATCCAAATATTGATATTCAAATCATAAATACTCTTACGGAAACACTACTTACTGATTTAAGAAATGGAAATCTCGATTTACTTATACTAAACCTACCCATGAATGAGGCAAAAGACTTAAAAGTTCAAAAAGTGATGGATGTACATGATATTTTTGTAGGAAACAAAAAGTATTATGATTTAACAAAAGGAAAATTAAGATTAGAAGAATTAAAACAATATCCCTTATTATTTCAAAAATCCCCTTCAAATACTAGAAATTTCTTAAACCAATATTTAAAAAAGAATCATGTATCCCTCACTCCTAAAATGGAAATTGTCAGTTACAATTTAATTATGGATTTTGTAAAAAGTGGTTTTGGAATTGGATATGCAACAGAAGAGTTTATTAAGGAGGAACTAAAGAATAAAGAATTATACAAGATTGAAGTCATCCCAGAAATTCCAAAAAGATTGATTGGAATTGTTACAAGGTCTAAAGACATACCCAATTATAGTGCAAAGAAGTTAATCGATATGATGACTGAAAAATAAAAGAACTATGAGTTTTTTACATTAACTCATAAGTTCTTGAAATGATTCTGTCATCACTACAATATTCCATTATAAATTTATTATCCTTCTTGCAGATAATAATTCCAATAGTTTTATCTTGATTTATTTTTCTTAAATTATTGAGTCTGTAAAAAACTTTGTG
>DLAC01000060.1:9427-9748 GCA_002493865.1 Caryophanales bacterium UBA7057 | reverse complement strand
TACACAAAGTTTTTTACAGACTCACAAGTGATGCTCGATAGTGATTTAGCTAGTCTTTATGAATGTGCGAATGGCACGAAGACAATTAATCAAGCTGTAAAAAGACATATCAATAGATTTCCTGAAAGATTTATGTTTCAATTAACTGAAAAGGAGAGCAAAAATATTTGGTCCCAACTTGGGACTAAAAAAAGGGAAACTCGTGGCGGTAAATATAATAAACCATATGTTTTCACAGAGCAAGGGGTAGCAATGCTTGCAACAATACTTAGAACAGAAGTGGCTGAAGAAGTGAGTATTAAAATAATGGATGCATTTGTT
>DLAC01000060.1:8891-9136 GCA_002493865.1 Caryophanales bacterium UBA7057 | reverse complement strand
ATTAAAATAATGGATGCATTTGTTGCAATGCGTAAGTATATTTCATCCAATTTAATCGAACAAAAGTATATAAATAATTTAGTTTTAGAAGATCATGATAAAATAAAAGCTTTAGAAACATCTTTTAACAAATTAGAAGAGAAAAGCAAAACAAACGAAATATATTTTAATGGTCAAATATATGATGCTTATTCAAAAATACAGGAAATATTTAAAAGTACTACTAAGAAACTAATAATAATTGT
>DLAC01000060.1:0-8695 GCA_002493865.1 Caryophanales bacterium UBA7057 | reverse complement strand
TAAGAAACTAATAATAATTGATGCATATGCAGATAGTACAATATTAGATATTATTAAAAGACTAAATGTGGACGTAGTAATTATAACAAAAAAAGATAATTTACTTACGAAGCAAGACATTATAAAATATAATAAGCAATATCATAATTTAAAAGTTATTTATGATAATACATTTCATGATAGATATTTTATAATTGATAATAATGTTATTTATCATTGTGGAGCAAGTATTAATAGAATAGGATATAAAACTTTTTCTATAACTTTGATTGGTGATGTAGAAGTGTGTAGATTGCTAATCGATAGAATAGATAAAATTATATAAAATATGTCCTCATAAATTCCATCCTCCTACCACTAATGAACACATTAGAAATATTTATTCTGAGGCAAAACTATTAGAATCAAATACCATGAGAAAATTCGGAAATTCCGAATTTCCTACTAAACCTCCTAGAAAGCAAAATATAGTATATAATAATATAAGGAGTTATCAATGAAAAATGAAAGTTATATTAGTACTATCAGAAAATATATAGGTCGTAAGCCCTTATTAACTGTTGGTGCATGGCTTTTAGTAGTTAACGAGAAAAATGAAGTACTTATGCAATTAAGGAGTGATTTCAATTCCTGGGATTTTCCGGGCGGAACAATGGAATTGGGGGAAACCATTGAAGAAGTCGCAAGACGAGAATTAAAAGAAGAGACAAATTTAGAACTCGATGATTTAAAAGTACTTGATGTATTCTCAGGAAAAGACACATATAGAAAATATCCAAATGGGGATGAATTATATGTCGTATCAGTATTATGTGAAATAAGAAAATTCCATGGAGATTTGAAAATCAATGATGATGAATCCAAAAAATTAAAATGGTTTAGAGTAGAAGAAATTCCTAAGAATTTATCTCCTGTTACCCAAAGATTTATAGATAAAATAAAAGGATACCTAAGCGAAGGTGAATAAGTTGGTATTAATTTCACCTTTTTATTAAATAAAATGAGAAAAAAATAGATTGGAGATTATTTATGAAGAAAAAAGTATTAGTCACTGGTGCATCTAGAGGAATCGGAAGGGCAATTGCTTGTAAATTTTTACAAGAAGGATATATCGTTTATGGAACCTTTCACGAAAGTGAAGATAGAATAAATGAACTAGTTAGCGAATATGGATCAGAGAATATGAAAAAATTGGGTCCATATAATTTTAAAAAAGTGGATGATAGTTATAAACTAGTAAAAGATGTAGCAGGTATAGAGTTTGATAGTATTATCTTAAATGCTGGAACCTTTTCAGAAAATGATGATTTTGTAAACTTTGACTTAGATGAATTTAATGAGGTAATGAACTGCAATTTTTATTCCCAATTAATCATTGCGACTTCTCTTCAAAGTTATATCAAAAATGGGGGAAATATTGTCCTAATGTCTAGTAACGATGCCTATAGTGGAGCATTTGGCAGTATGTCCTATAGTATTAGTAAAAGTGCAGTCGTTAGTTTAATGAAATGTCTTTGCGTTAACTTTGGTAGAAGGCACATTCGTGTAAATTCCATTTCCCCAGGTGCGATTAATACAGATATGAATACACCTGAACAGGAATTTGAAGCACCATTATGGACTCCCATTGAAAGAATTGCCCAGCCTTATGAAGTTGCCAATGTAGTTTACTTTTTATCTTCTTCAGAATCAAGTTTCATCAATGGAGAAAATATTACAATCGATGGTGGTTATGGAAATGTAAGTATCTTATTAAAGGATGAAATTGAAAGAGCAAGAAAAATTGTAGGATATGACTGGCTAAATGAAAGAATGCACAGTTTAACAGAAGGCGATAAAGTCTATTGCTTAGATACAGTACCAGATTATGGATGGATAGATAATCCACTAGAAGAAACTTACGTAAATGAACATCTTCATGCCCTAGAAAGAGGTGTTGAAGTGTACCGCGTCATTATGACATCGAAGGAGAAAAAAGAATCCGTTTTACAAAATGAATTCATCAGGAAAACATTATCAGAGTCTAAAAAAGCAAAATATATTGGTATTATAAAAGAAGAAGACGTAAAAAAATATAATAAAAATGATTACTTTAAGATAGGAAAGGGTTTTGAAATTTTCATTCTAAAAGATGGAACAAAACAATTATTTATAGATTCCTATAGTGATGAAAATTCTATGGGATACGTAATAGAAAATGAGATGATGATAGATTCATTGATAGAAGTATTTGAAAATATTTACAAAAATATTGAAAATAAAAAAATAGGAACTTATGAATAAAGCATAGCTAACATTTACGTTAGCTTTTTCTTTTCATAAAAATAGAAATTCATTGTAATTCCTAAGTATTTATGGTATAATACAGCACATAAAAAGAGGGGATTGCCATGGAAAAATTAAATGTAAATCAATATTTATATCACGGAATACAACCATGGGATAGTTTCTTTAACTGTCAAAAGCCGACAGAATCAATAGAAATATTAGAAAAAATTTTAAATAAAGGATTTCTTGCCCCTAGAAAAATCTTAAAAGAAATTTTAACAGACGAAGAATATAAATTACTAAATATAGCCAGAGGACTAAACTGGAATAAAGATGACTATGTTTCTATTGTTCCAACACTTCATCCTGAAATTGAAGGACTTCATTCTGTCTTGGAAGATTATAGTTGTTTGGATGAGGATGCTATAGGATTTTCCTATAACTTTTATGTAAAACAGTTTCCATCGATTGTATTAGATTCACGTCTATTACAAGAACTCAAAGTAAATGAAAAGGGAAATCGTTTTATTGGGGAGATTCAAATTGAAGGTAAGATTCCAAATGACTATTTTGTTGCAATCACTTTTCCCAAGATGCCAGCTATGAACTTATTTTTTCAATATATAGATTCGCTTGGCAATAGAATCCTTAGAGCCCAATCATGCGATGAGGAAATTTATGACTTATTTTGGTTAACCGAAGAAGAATTCATTTGTAAATACTATAAGTATGTCATGATGGTAGAAGAGGTTTTAAGAAAAACAGATTCTAATCTAAAATTATATTGTGCGGATACGGGAATTCTGATTCCATCATCCACTGAACAAATGAAAGAAGTAGAGAAATTGAAGAAAAAATTAAGATAATTTTAAAAGAAGGAGGAAGAAAAATTGGAAAAACTTGCAATGGATCAGTACTTATTTCATGGGATATTTGCTTGTTCTATAGAAAGAGATACAAGTCCTGTGGAAGCTGAAATAATGAAAGATATATTAAATTTCAAAATCATTGCTTCTAGAAAAATTTTAAAAACATTATTATCTGAAGAAGACTATTATAAAAGAATCATAAGAAGACCCACTGGAAATTGGAATGGGGATACTTACGTTTCTATCTCTACACATGTTAATAGGTTATCCTTATTTCCAGGACACTTTTCAGGAAAAGTCAATAATGAATGTCTTTCCTCTTATAAATTATATATTCAGTTTAAGCCTGCCATGATTTTAGATTCTAAGCTTTTAAAGGAATTACCAGTATGTAAAGAACCAGCCAATAATATGCCTGGAGAAATTCAAGTAAAAGATAAAATAGCAATCGATTATTTTGTTGGTATTACGCTTCCTTATGCTTCACCATTAGATTCTTTTTTCGATTATATTTGGAAAGTTTCTCATTTAAAAAATGACTATGAATTGATAGATTATAATTCATGGTATATGGATGCCAAAGAAGATTTATTGAAATTAAGTGAAGAGGAGTTTATCAACAAATATTATAAGAGAGTTATGTTATTTGAAGAGGTTTTAAAAGAAACAGGTTCTAGTCTAAAACTATATTACATAGATGGAAGACCTATTTTAACATCAGAGGAAAGAATAGAACAAATCGCAAAAATTAAAGAGAAATGTTTCTAAGATTTTAATTACCACCAGTTAAATTTTATGGAAAAGAAAGAACAAATATATGCAATGAATTACAATGAAGAAAATCTATATAAAAATGAAGTGGAAAATCTTATAAAATATTACTTAAATAATGAGTTAGAAGTAAATCCAGGAACAACATTAGAAGAAGGAATTGTTGCACTGAAACTAATTGATGACATGAGAACTATGTAGTTTGAAACTGAGCTTAGAAAATAAGCTTTTTTCTTTTAATAAAAATAGGAATGAATATGCTATAATAACAACAGGAGATGATAGAATGATAAAACCAAAACGTTTAAAAAAGGGAGATAAGGTTGCAATTGTAAGTCTATCAAGAGGATTACTTGGTATGCCATTTTGTAAACATGAATTAGATCTTGGAATTCAAAGATTAAAAGAATTTGGATTAGAACCAGTGATTATGGAAAATGCTTTAAAAGACATGGACTATCTAGAAGCACATCCAGAAGAAAGGGCAGCAGATTTAAAACAAGCATTTATGGATGACAGTATCAAAATGATTATCAGTGCGATTGGTGGAATCGATACCTACAAATTAATTCCTTATTTGATGGAAGATGAAGAATTTATGGAAGCCGTTAGAAATCATCCTAAAATATTTACTGGATTTTCAGATACGACGAATAATCATCTAATGTTAAATAGAATAGGTTTATCTACTTTTTATGGACCTTGTCTATTAGTAGATTTGGCAGAGTTAGATTATGAAATGCTCCCATATACAAAAGAATATTTTGAAAAATTCTTTTTAAGTGAATCTAGTTTTGAAATAAAATCGAGTCCAATTTGGTATAGTGATCGTGCAAGCTATGGAGTAGAAGAATTAGGAAAACCTAGGGAATCTCATAAAGAAGAACATGGGTTTGAAACAATTCATGGCAGTGGCGTAGTCACTGGAAAATTATATGGTGGCTGTATCGAGAGTATTTATGAAGCCTATGTGGGTACTAGGTATGACGATGAACCAAGAATTTATGAAAAATATAAAATTCTTCCAACAGAAGAAGAATGGAAAGAAAAAGTTTTATTCTTAGAAACAAGTGAAGAAAGAATGGTTCCAGAAACGTTAGAAAAGATTCTTTTAGAATTCAAAAAGCGGAATATCCTTCAAAATGTAAAAGGAATCATTGTTGGAAAACCAATGGATGAACAGTATTATGAAGAATATAAAGAAATCTATCAAAAAGTATTTACGGATATAAAAACACCAGTTTTATACAATGTAAATTTTGGTCATTCTGTACCAAGATGTATTTTACCGTATGATAGAGAAGCTACCATTGACTACGATCATAAAACAATTAGGATCAATGAATCCATTTTCTCTGATTAGAAAATGATAAACGTATGAAAAATCAAATATTAGAAATATTAGAAGAATATTTAAAAATATTTCCAGAAGAAAAAGAAAGACAGCATCCATTTTTAGAATTTTTAAAAGATCATGATTCGAACGAAATCATAGATTGGAATAATTTTGATGGACATGTGGTAGCTAGTGGATTTGTTTATGCAAAAAAAGAACAGTTATTTTTAGTTTTATATCATAAAGATATGAAATGCTTTTTATATCCAGGAGGACACGTAAATTCTGATGATAAGAATCCACTAGAAGCAGCAAGAAGAGAAGTAGAAGAAGAAACAGGAATACTAGATTTAGAGGAAGTAAAAATTTCTTCGAGTGAATTTGTTCCTATAGATATTGATACGCATTCAATTCCTTATAATGAGAGATTGAACTTAAAGGAACATACTCATTTTGATTTTAGATATTTATTCACTATAGATGAAATTGCCAAAGTCCACATGGATACAGATGAATTATCAGAATATCAATGGGTAAATATGGAAGAGTTGAAGAAAAATATAGGAAATCAAGTAGTTTTAGATAAAATGGATAGAATCCTAAATATTAAATAATTTTTCATTGCATTTTATAAAAAAATCCCTATAATAATAATCGTTAGGAAGTGATATCTATGGAAGAAGAAATATTTTTGGAAGAAGAAATATCTTTGGGAGAAGAAATACCTTTTAATTATTTTCATCAGTTATTGTTAAGAAATATGCAACAAATGAAAATAGTACTAGCAGAAAATAAAATTGATCAAGATGAAGATATGGATATTATTGAATTATTGTTTCTTACAAAGTTTTCGAAAGAAGAGATGATTTCCATATTAAATAAAGTATTGCTTGATATTTGTAAGGACTATATGCTTTCTTCAGATTCAACATTAGATGTAATACCGAATGATCCCTTTGAATTCGTAAGCCTCATACTAGATACCAAAACAGAAAATCCTTATTGGAATAGTTTTGTAACATCACTTCCATATATTTATCAAGAATATTTTGGAGCCTTGGAAATTGGTGTTCCTTATTTAGAGAGAACCAAGGACGATAAATCACCTTCTTGTTTTACCATCAATTTAGATACACAATATCAAATGAGAAATTTTGAAATGACGAATATAGATACACTAGAGCAGGATAAAATTATGAATCAAATTGTATCAATGGAAGTGAAAGGGCAAATAGGACCTATTCCAAAGGTTCGGATTTTAAAAGATCCAGATGCGACATTAAAAGTGATTGTTTCATAATCTAGAAGGGCTTTGTGATACTCAAAATAGGAAAGGGGTATTATAAAGTTCTTCTTTTTATAATCTATTATCATGGAATTATTTGTTAAAAGAAAAAACACTTGCAAATACACAGCAAAAAAGGTAAAATAAGTGTGCAAAAAAAAGAGTGACAAGAAAGAGGGGATGTTTATGGCAATTGAAAGAACATGGGAGCCAACAATTTTATATGAATCTGATCGATACACATTATTCGCACAAGATAAAAGTGAAAATTATTCAACTACTCGAAGTATTATGTTTTGTACGAGCGAAAAGACTTTTGAGATTGGAAAGTATGAAAAAAATATAATTGCAGGAGAGTATACTTTCTGTGAATTTAATGATCAGTATGTAGCTATTATTTCAGGAAATAGGTATACAAGAAGAGAGGAAACTATCCAAACATTATTTGATTTACAAAATCAAAAATTTTTGGTAGGGGAACAAGATATATTAATGCAAACATTCTTAGAATCGGAAAAATCTGAAAATAAACAAAAAAGAAAAGTCACAGGCTGCAAGTTAGAATATATTGTTTTGAAAAACTATTCATAGTTTTTTTTAAATGGAAAAGAGTGGTGATGTAGTTAACCACAATGGAAGGAGACTCAAATGTGTAATTTAGAAATGGAAAATAAAAAAAATACGTATGTATTATATGATAGGGATGGAAAAAATTTAAGTTATGTTGTGATTACAGAAGAGGGAGGAAAAATTTCTGAACTCTTACGGTTACGAGCTTTGCCTATGGACTGTAAAGAAGAATTTCCATTATTTTGTATTAGTGGTTATAAGAGGTTAGAACCAAAAAGAAACCAACAGGAGCAAGCAGAAACCGTCAGTTTCACAGTAAAAAAAGAACACCCACTATATAACATCTTCTATAAACTTGCAGGTTCGATAGAAAAGCACCCATTTGTGTCTATTGATTCCTTTGGTCAGGGAAAGCAGCGTATGAGTGCTTTCACCACGGAAGAAAAAGTGACAATTTTAATGAGCAAAGATTCTTCTAAAACAAAAAATTTAACTCCGTGGATTGATGTGGTAATTGGTCATAGTAATCAATGTGAATTTTATGAAGAAGTCTTAGAATTTTATCAAAGCTTGGGATACTTCTCAATCGGGGAAATTGTTGAAAAAAGTATAGAGAAAGTACTAACATATGGTAAGTAATCAACAAAGATTGTGGAAAAACATTTTTCTAATGTTATAGGGATAAAATAATTCACAAAAGTTGTGGAAAAAATGTTAAGATAATAGTGGTGATATTATGAAAGTAGATTTGCATGTACATTCTAATAATTCAGATGGAACCATGACCGTCTTAGAATTAATTGAAGAAGCAAAGGAAAAACAGATTGATGCTTTTGCATTAACAGATCATGATACTGTTCAAGGAATCGATGAATATATGAAACTGGGTTTAAACTATCCTATGATTTTTGGAATTGAACTATCTACCTATTTCAATGGGAAACCAGTTCACATTTTAGGGTACTTTCCAAAACCACTTCCCAAGATGGATGTATTAAGAGAATATTTAGTTCGCATCAAAAAGAAACGAGAGGTAAGAATTCAAAAAATCTTAAAAGGACTAAAAGAATATTTCGATATAGAAATTGATTATGAAGAAGTAAAGAAAAATAGCCACGGAGTGATTGCACGTCCTCATATCGCAAGAGCAATCGGTGAGAAGTATGGTTATACAGTAGATGAAGTATTTGAAAAATTTCTAAATGATGATTCTCCTGCTTATGTAGAAATTGATCGAATGACCACCAAAGAGGGAATTGATCTTTTGAAAAGGAACCATGCAGTGACAGTACTGGCACATCCATTATACTTAACAGATGAAATGGTGAATGAAATTATTTCTTATGGAATTGATGGAATTGAAGTATATTACCCAGAACAAAATAGTAAAAAATATCATAAATTGGCTGAGAAAAATCACTTATTAGAGACCGGTGGTAGTGACTATCATGGTGCGATTCATAACTCAGAACTTGGAATTTCTCAAGTCCCTGAAGAATGTCTTCATTCCTTAGAGGAAAGATTAGATGAGATGGTCTAATCTCGGTAGATTATAAAACACAAATAGTTATTTACAGTTAGTTTTATATTATGCTA
>DLAC01000009.1 GCA_002493865.1 Caryophanales bacterium UBA7057 | reverse complement strand
ATTATTATTGTTTTAGCAATTAGTGTTATTATTTATGGAAAAAATAAAATAAGACATATCGATTATCAGGATTACATAGAAAAAAGCATATATGCGACTATTAATTATGGAGAATCTTTATATAGAAATTACCCAGAATTAAAAAATTCTATAATGCAAGATAGGGATATATCTACAATTGATAATTTAGTAAATTTTTCTGAGGATGTACTTGTAATTGAAGCAGTAGAAAATCCAACAATTTATGGAAGTGCTATCGTAAATACTTGTGTGATTAAAGAAATAATCAAAGGAAAAAATCTGAAATTAAACGATCAAATTCAAATCTATGATTTAATGCTCAATACTCAAATTAGCGCAACGATTTATTTAAATGGTGCGACTCCATTGCAAAAAGGTGGACAGTATTTAGTTTTTTTAAATCGAGCTCCCCATCCATCGATTTCTGGATCCTATCTATTTAGTAATGCTAAATTTGGTCATATTCGTTTAGACAAAGAAAGTTCTTATCTAAAGGATTATGAAAATTACTCTATGTCTTTAAATGATGCTGTTCAATATGATTATATATTTTTAGAGGAGGATTCTAGAGATGAATCTATTAAAAAGTATGAGAAAATTGTAAGAGAAGCGCTATATTTGTTAGAAAAGTATAATTAAAAGGATGGAATATATGAAAAAATTACTTAAAAATTTCACATTATTTCTTTGTATTTTATTTCCTCTAGTCTTGGGTTATTTCATTGGAAATGATATTCGTAGTGAATTTATGAAATTGTACATTTCTAAATTCTCTGTGATTCCTTATCGATATTCTATTTTATTATTTCTCATTTTTATAGACTATCAAATATTTTCATCGCTTAATTATACAAGTATTATTTTTAGGCATAAATCGATGGTTTCTTATTTTTTAAAATCTATGATCAAAAGTTTAAAATATATTAGTCTATTCTTTGTTATGTTAAATGTTCCAATATTTATCATGAACATTCAACCATTTATTTCTAACTTCTCATCGATTCTACTTTATATTATCAGCGACATTTTAGTATTACTATTATTAATTAGTATCATTCGTTTGATAGATTCTAAAGTGAAAAAAAGAGTATTATCTAGTTGCTTGTTTATTAGTATTTTTACGATTTTAGACTTGATTCTAGACAATTATAATTTTTATTATTTTGATCATATAAGCTTTAGTTTTAGTTATCTTTTTGTACTACCTTCTGTTTATGAATCATATTTATTTGTTTTTCTTTTAATAATTGGATTGATTCTATTATTGATCATACTTTCTATAAAATTTATGGGGAAGGGAGATTATATGTTAAATGATAAAAACAATAAGGAAAATTAAAGTTAAAAATATGATTTTAATAGTAGTTTTAATTGGAGCTGTTCTTATATTAAAATCTCCTTATATTGATTCTCTATATGAGGGAGATTCTATTATTTTTATGAAACGGTTATTATTTACACAGGGGGATAATTTAATAGCAAACGTATTTTGGCTAATTCCGATTGTTGGTAGTTTATTTTTAATATCTAACTATAGTTATAATCAGTTAATTAGATTTAATACTAGATATAAAAATAGGAAAGTTTATATAAAAAAGGTTTTATACCGAACTATTATTTATGCATTATTATTTCATACTTTTTTTGCAATATTACAAATTATTGTTTTCTCAAAACCTTATGAAATTTCATTGGACTTGAATCTGTTTCAAGTTGTGTTACAATACGTAATAGAAAATAGCTTTTTGAGTTTATTGGTAATTTGTATTTCCATTGCAATAAAAAAGTACATTTATAGTTACATACTTGTTTTAATTGGGATAATGGTTTTATTAAAAGTTCCAAATGCATATGGGCATTGGATACCCTTTATTAGTCTAAATTCTGCAAATTCTATTAATTTAATTACAGTTACTAGTTGTGTTATAGTAATCTGGTTAATACATAAACTATACTTACATTGTGATATTGGAGGTAATTATGAAAATTGAGTTAGTAAATTATAATAAGAAAATAGGAAAAAAGAAAATATTATGTGATATTAATTTGAAATTAACTAGTGGTAATGTATATGGTTTTTATGGAAGAAATGGTTCTGGAAAAACAATGCTATTTCGTGCAATATCAACTTTAATATATCCAACTTCAGGTGATATAAAAGTAGATGATGTATCTATTATTCACGAGGATTTTGATTTAAGAACTATTGGAATATTGTTGGAAGACCCAGGATTTTATCCGTATTTAACTGGATTAGAAAACCTTGATTTGTTGTATACAATTAATAATAAGAAAGATGATGAACATATTATTTCTTTGATGAAAAAAATTGGTTTAGAAGAATATAAAGATATGAAATATAAAGAGTATTCTTTAGGAATGAAACAAAAACTAAGAATTTTACAAGCAATTATGGAAGACCAACAAATTATTCTTTTAGATGAGCCAACAAATGCACTGGATGAAAAAAGTATATTCATAGTTCGAGATATTATCAAAGAATTAAAAAAGGAAGGAAAAATCATTCTTTTGGCTAGTCATAATAAAGAAGATTTAAAAGTATTGTGTGACAAAATATACAACATTGAAGAAGGCTCTATTGTTGGAGAAATAAAGTTATAAGTATAAAAAATCTCATTGCAACATGTAATTAGGTGTAAATACTGGGTAAAGTTTGTATCTGGTATTTTTTTGTATATTGGTATAATAGTAATTGAGGTAGGTGATTATAAAATGAAAGAAGTAGAGCAACTAAAATTAGTGGCAGAAGAACTTAAGAAAATGCCTTATTCTCAATTTACTCATATTGTAAAAAATTTAACAGAGGAAGAAATTCTAATAGTTAGTAGAGAAATCGGTTATCCTGTATTTATTCGCCTTTGTATGGGTGAACTCGCTCATACGATTCCTATATTACAAGACGGAGCGGCTGCTATTATTTTAGATGAGGATGGAAGAATTCTTTTACAAAGTCGTTCTGACCGAAATAAATGGGGTCTTCCTGGTGGTTGTCAAGAAGTGAGAGAAAGTTTTGAACAAGTAATTATTCGTGAAGTCAAAGAAGAAACGAATTTAGATGTAAAAATAGAAGATTTGGAGTTTATATGCACAGTATCTGGGAAATCTAGGAGAAATTATTATCCAACGGGTGATATTGTATATAATAACACTTCATTATATTGTATCAGAAAATATTCTGGAAAATTAAAATGGGATAAAGAATCAAAGAAAATGGAGTTCTTTGAAGAGAATTGTCTTCCAGAAAATCAAAATGATCCAGATTTAATAGAAATTTACAGAAATTGGAAAAAAGAAAAAAGACTTTAGATTTTCTATATCTAAGGTCTTTTTTTCGTATTAGGCTGTTCCTGATGGCCCTGTAGGCCCTGTAGGTCCAATTGGTCCAGTAGGTCCAGTGGAACCGAGTAATCCTTGAGGTCCCGTAGGCCCAGTTGGTCCAGTAGAACCGAGTAATCCTTGAGGTCCCGTAGGCCCTGTTGACCCAGTCGGTCCAGCTGGTATTGTAAAGTTTAAGATAAAGTTTGGTGCCGTTCCTGTGATTGTAACATTTGCTGAACTTCCAGGAAGACCAGTTGTTACAGTTCCAATTGCTAAAGTTGGTGTTGCACCTGTAGGTCCAGTCGGTCCAGTAGGTCCAGTGGAACCGAGTAATCCTTGAGGTCCCGTAGGTCCAGTAGGTCCAGTTGCACCAGTTAATCCCTGAGGCCCAGTAGGTCCGGTAGGTCCTGTAGCACCAGTTAAACCTTGAGGCCCAGTAGGTCCAGTAGATCCTGTTGGACCGAGTAATCCTTGAGGTCCAGTAGGTCCGGTAGGTCCAGTTGCTCCGCCAGGAGCTCCTTGAGGCCCAGTAGGTCCGGTAGGTCCTATTAAATAACAGTGACACGGAATTTTTCTTTTTTGTTCATTTTTTTCACAAAAATCTTGAAACATATTAATCTCCTTTCTACCCATAATATATGATGCAATTTATTTTTTTACTGGGTGTACGTCAGGGAGATTTGTAATTTTTTAAATTTTATTTTTCTTTCTCTTTCTCTTTTAACAAGAATTCAAGATTTTTTCTTAGTCTTGGATCTTCTTTATTATATTCTATTGCTTGTTTTGCATGTAAAATAGCTTGATCTAGATTTCCTAATTGATAATAACTAATAGATAGTAGGTCATCAATTGTTGAATCAAAGCAAAATCTTTCTTGAATATAGTTCCTTTCTTTTTGATTTATTGTGAGCGCCATTTCACAATTTTTAATCACTTCTGGATAACGATTTTGCTGATAACAAAGAAAAGCTTTTTCAACCCATGGTTCTCTTACATAGGGTGCTTCTTCTGTTGCTTTTGTAATCCACATTTCTGCTTCTATTGGTCGATTCAATGCCTGGTAACAACGACTGATAAATCTCATAGATGCACATCGTTCATCTTTCCAAGTTGCACGTTTTAAAGAAAGATGGCGTAATAGAGTGTCAATCGCTAAATTCCATTTTTCATAAAACATATATTCTCTGCCTAGATAATGCATATTTCTATCATCTTCTGGATCTTCCTTTACAGATAATTCTAAAAGAGGTAAATAACTACCTCTAGATTTTGTAACATCTGGATAGTGTTTTAAAACAATTTTATCTGTTGTTATAAAATTTTCTATTCCTTCTCCTTCATAGGTTAATACTTCATGAACTGGATGTTTCCAAGTATAACCTTTTCTAGAATGAATTTTATCTAAATAAAAATAGGTAATTGGATTTCCTTTTTCATCTAGTTTCCAATGGTACATATAGCGTAATCTAGTACATGAATCATTCCAAATATTCTCAATTTCTTTTCTCCAACCAGGATTAAAACTTTCATCTAAATCAATACAGACACAAACATCCGTGTCTTCTGGAACCATCTCTAAAGAGAGATTTCTTGCTTCATCGAATCTCCAAGGATTTATTTCTTTCACTTTTACATGGCATCCGCCTTGTTTTAGTAACTTTACAGTTTGATCTGTAGAGCCTGTGTCAAGTACATAAATATCATCCGCTTCTTTGACAGATTCTAACCATTTATTTACATACTTTTCCTCATTTTTACTAATCGCGTAAACACAAATTTTGAATTTTTTTTCCATAATTTTCCTCTTTCTTTTACTATCAGTATATGTGGAAATTTTTGATAATGTCATTCCTAGAAAATAAAATGAATGATTGTACACTTTTTGAATGTCAATTTTATTATGTTTTAGTTTGAATCTATTACTTCGATGGTATAATAATATCATGGAGGAAGAATAAAAATGAGAGAAGAATGGAAAAACTTTCAAGAAGGTTCTTGGTGTAAAGAGGTTAATGTTCGTAACTTTATTAAAGAAAACTATAAGGACTATGATGGGGATAGTGATTTTTTAGAATCAACGACGAAGAAAACAGAAAATGTATGGTCTAAATGTTCTGACTTATTAAAAGAAGAATTAAAAAAACATGTATTAGATATTGATACCGATCATATGTCAGGAATTAATGCCTATGAAGCAGGGTATATTGATAAAGAGAACGAAGTCATTGTAGGACTTCAAACAGATGCGCCTTTGAAAAGAATTGTAAATCCATATGGTGGAATTCGTATGGTATATCAGGAGTTAGATGCCTATGGATATAAATTAAATCCTACTGTGGATCAATATTTTAATGAATTTCGAAAAACACATAATCAAGGTGTATTTGATGCTTATACAGAAGATATCAAGGTGGCAAGACATGTTGGATTATTAACAGGTCTTCCTGATGCTTATGGACGAGGAAGGATTATTGGAGATTATCGTCGTATTGCTTTATATGGAATTGATTATCTGATGGAAGAAAAGAAAAAAGATTTAGACCAATTAACTGGACCAATGAATGAAGAACTTATTCATTTAAGAGAAGACGTTTCTATGCAGTATCGTGCGTTAGATGAAATTAAAAAGATGGCTTCTAAATATGGATATGATATTTCTAAGCCTGCGAAAGATGCGAGGGAAGCAGTTCAATGGTTATATTTTGGATATTTAGCAGCCATTAAAGAAAATAATGGAGCCGCGATGAGTTTAGGACGAGTAGATGCCTTTTTAGATATTTATTTTGAAAGAGATTTAGAAAATGGTACTTTAGATGAAAGAGGAGTCCAAGAATTAATTGATCAATTTGTTATTAAATTAAGAATTGCGAGACATTTAAGAACACCAGACTATGATGAATTGTTTTCAGGGGACCCAACTTGGGTGACTTGTTCTATCGGAGGAATTACAGAAGAAGGAAAATCTATGGTTACCAAGACAAGCTTTCGTATTCTTCATACTTTAACTAACCTAGATCCTGCACCTGAACCTAATATGACGGTTTTATGGAGTGAGAAATTACCAGAAACCTTTAAAAAATATTGTGCAAAAATGTCTATTGAAACAGATGCAATTCAATATGAAAACGATGATGTAATGCGTCCAATTTATGGAGATGACTATGCCATCGCTTGTTGTGTATCAGCGATGCGTGTTGGAAAAGATATGCAATTCTTTGGAGCTCGTTGTAACCTTGCAAAGGCACTTCTTTATTCCATGAATGGAGGAGTGGATGAAGTAAAGAATCAACTGGTGATTCCAGGATTTGATAAAATGGAAGATGAAATTCTAGATTACAAGAAAGTAAAAACTGCTTACTGGAAAATGTTAGAAAAGATCGCAGGTATTTACTCAAATGCAATGAATATTATTCATTACATGCATGATAAATATGCCTATGAAGCAGGACAAATGGCTCTACATGATACGGGTGTCAATCGCTTGATGGCTTATGGAGTTGCAGGACTTTCTGTTGTCGCTGACTCTTTATCTGCAATTAAATATGCCAAAGTAAAACCAATTCGTAACGAAGAAGGGATTGCGATTGATTTTGAAATTGAAGGAGATTTTCCTAAATATGGAAATGATGATGACCTGGTAGATGATATTGCAAAAGAAGTACTGGATAAATTTTATAAAGAATTATCCAGTCATGAATGTTATAGAAAAGCACATCCAACGTTATCTGTATTAACCATTACTTCAAATGTTGTTTATGGTTCTAAAACAGGGGCTACTCCAGATGGAAGAAAAGCAGGTGTTGCTTTTGCACCAGGCGCAAATCCAATGCATGGAAGGGATATGAGTGGTGCTATTGCTAGTTTAAACTCTGTTGCTAAATTAAACTATGCAGATTGTTGTAGAGATGGAATTAGTAATACATTTTCTATTGTTCCCAACTCTTTAGGTCACAGTAGGGAAGAGCAAATTGAAAATTTGGTTACGTTATTAGATGGATATTTTGTACAAGGTGCCCATCACTTAAATGTGAATGTTTTAAACCGTGAAACTTTAATTGATGCGATGAATCACCCAGACAAATATCCACTACTTACGATTCGTGTATCTGGATATGCAGTTCGCTTTAACCGATTAACAAAAAAACAACAAGAAGAAGTCATTTCTAGAACATTCCATGAGAAGTTATAATGAAGATGGGGTGTGTTGATTCCATCGAAAGTTTTGGACTTGTCGATGGACCAGGAATTCGTACAGTTGTATTTTTATCAGGATGTAAACTCCGATGTAAGTACTGTCATAATCCAGAAATGTGGAAGATGGGAAAACCAAATGTTAGAGCAGAGGATCTTGCAAAAAAGATTCTAAGGAATAGGTCATACTTTCGGAGAAATCAAGGGGGTGTCACATTCTCTGGTGGAGAACCTCTTTTGCAAAGCGAATTTCTAATTGAAGTCTGTAAAATTTTAAAGAAAGAAGGAATTCATATTGCGCTAGATACTGCTGGTGTTGGAAATGGTGATTATGAAGAACTTCTTTCCTATATAGATTTAGTTTTATTAGATATCAAACATGCAACACGGGAAGGATATCAAGAAATTACAGGAATGGAAATGGATGATTCTTTAAAGTTTATCGATTCTTTAAATAAAAGTGGTGTTCCTGTTTGGATTCGTCAGGTGATTGTTCCAGGAATCATGGATCATGACTCTTACTTGGAAAAATTGTCTTTGGTACTTCGAAATATTCAAAATATTGAGCGTATTGAATTTTTACCATACCATACGATGGGAAAAGAAAAATATAAAAAGTTAGGAATTTCTTATCCGTATGAAGATTTAGAAGAAATGAATCCAGAGAAATGTCAGAAACTGTATCAACGATTTATGGAGGTTTATGATGGAAAAGGGAAAAAAGATTGAAAAAATTTATGTAGTTCGTGATGTTGCTCCTGATGGAAGTAAATATATTAGTCAAATTTTGATTGAATATACGGATAAAGAAGTAAAGTATTTTAGACTTTCTCCATCTGACTTAAAGGGTTCTTCTAAAAAACAAGAAAAAGCCAAAGCACACATGGATAAATATCTAAAAAAAGTTGTAAAAGGCTTAGATAAAGCAGATTTTGACAAACTGGTTTTTGTATCAGATCATGATCAGGACTTGAGAAAATATGTAAATCATGAAATTCAAATTAAAAAAGCAAAATCAATAAAAAAGAGTGAAGCATTCTTACAAATAGCTGCTACTTCTCAAACACTTGGTTCCTTATGTATGATGTTGTCACCTCTTCATGGCCCAACGAATCTTCTTCTTAGTAGTATTGCTGCATCTGGTTTCTCTACTTCTGCAATGATGGACAATCAGGGAAGAAAGAAACTACCGCAACTAGAAGCTGAATGGATTAGGAAGGTTAGATTTAATTTCAGTATGGCTCTTTTGGCATTCAATGTTACAGTTGGGGTTCAGAGTTTTGCAGCATCATTGGATGAAATCAAACAGGAGTATACGCTTGAAAAAAAAGAAATAGAGGATACTCGTAAGCTGATTCCGGATAGTTTAGATAATCCTTTTAAGAGCGAATCCATGTTTACTTCAGCTGATGCAGCAACGAATATTTTAATGGAAGCATTGGATTTGAATCCTTTGCTTGAAGAAGAAGATAGAGAAGTTGCCTCCCATTTAAGGCAGTATCTTGTAGAAAATCCTTATTTAGACTATGAACAACTCTATGATGACTTTTCTAGTTTCTGGATTATTGATACCAATGATACCCTTGGAAATATTGGGGCAAGAAATTTTGGTGACTATATTGTAGTATATGATAGGGATAATATTTCAAGGAAAGAGTATTTTGAAAAAATGGAACATGAATTAGTTCATTATACGGGGCACTTGAATTGTATGATGCTCAATGAAGGTATGACTTCCTTACTTACTTCGGAATATATGGATAATTTTCAATATACAAATGGCTATTATGATGAAATATTAATGACTAAAATATTCTGTGAACTCATCACACCTGATAAAATGCTAGAAGCCTATTCCAAAGAAGATATGAATATTATAAAAAATGAGATGCTAAAATTAAATCCAGATGAGGATAAGTATCAGCAGTTTATCAATTTATTAAATGATTATAGTGAAGAGAGAGAACCATATGCAGAGAGCGATTCCTCAAGTTCATTTTTTGATGAAGGGCATGCCTTAGCGTATCGGGATAAATTCGCAATGATGGTTATGGACTATATGTATAATGCTAATTTTGATGAAGCGAAAGTAAGTAGAATTACAGAATACTTAAAGGCGATTGGATCGGCGGATCATTTCACTATCCCTGGAGCAATTTATTTTAATAAAAATGAAAAAGAATTATCCTATGAAAATGCTTATAGTAGTGAATTAACAGAAACTTCAAATTATCATTACTAATTAAAAAATGAACAGGGAGGTTGTTTATGAAATCCAAGATTCAAAATATTTATATTGTCCAGGCGGTGGATGAAGAACATTCTAAGTATATGGAGCAAATATTAATTCAGTATGAAAAAAAGCATCCTCGGTATCTGATCCTTTTTTCTTCTAATTCCAAGATTTCTATGGGAAAAGAAAAATATGAACGAAAAATGAAAAAGCGTCTAAGAAAATTTTTCCCTCATCTAGCGAAAGAAGATTTATCAAAAATTGTGTTTGTAGATGAGGAAGATGTAGATACTAAGGAATTTGTAATTCAAACGATTGGATTACTAAAAAATGAAAAATATAATCGAGGGGAAAATCTATTACATCTAGCAGAAACATCTACTTTTATACCGGGAATGATGTTTTCTATCTTACCCTTTACAGCCCTTTCTGCTGTTTGTTCCGTTTTATCAATGAGAGTAAATTCTAGAAGAAAATTTCTTCCACAAAATGCCTCAGGTATGATTCGAAAAATCAAATTTGGATTTAGCTTTTGTTTACTTTCTATGAACACGATATATCGAATCCATGATTTTTCTATGAATTATGAGACAATGTATCATAAATATAAACTAGTCAATGATATTTATGATGTCTTAGGTAGACGAGAAATCATACTAGATACGATTGATAATCCTTTTGAAGAAGGAACACTGGTTGTTTCAGAAGAGGATGTGTTTGGTATATTGATGGAGTCGTTGGATTCTAATCCTTTGATTCAGGAAACCGATTTAGAAGTTGCCTCTAATTTGGAACAATATATCAGAGAAAATCCGTATTTAGATTATGGACGTTTATATGATGATTTCTCTAGTTTTGGTATTATTGATACAAATTTAGCGTACGGAAATATCAGTGGGCAAAAATTTGATGAACTGATTATCGTTTATGATTCTAGTAATCAGGATGAACTATCTTATAAAAGAATTATAGAACATGAACTAGTTCACCGCACAGGACATTTGGATAATATTTTGTTAAATGAAGGAATGACTTCTTTAATTGTTTATGAATATATGGAAGATTTTAAAACAACAGATGGGTATTATGATCATTTATTGGTTACTAAGATCCTATGTGAATTAATTACGCCCGATAAAATGTTGGAAGCCTATTCGAAAGACGATATGGATATTATAAAAAATGAGTTATTAAAATTAAATCCTAGTATGGAGGATTATCAGCAATTCATGGGGTTACTGGATCAATATGGAAAACAAATGAAAGCATATGCCAAACAAGGGAAAGTGGATGAATTCTTTCAATCCAAGTCCCCTCAATTTCAGGAATCTTTGGGCCCTTTCATTCATTCATATATGGGTGTTGATTTGGAAGAACAAAAACGGTTAAATATTATTGCTTATCTTCATTGTATTGGTCAAAAAATGAATGTCATTGGGGATGCTTATTTCAATCAAAATGCGGATGAAGTCCGTGAAAAAGCTTATCTGAAAGAATAAAAAATATCCTTAGAAAAGAATTCTAAAGATATTTTTTTAACTTGTCGATTGCTTTTTCTTGGAATTTTAAAAACTTTTTGGCGAGTGTTAATTGGTCTTTATCAATATCTTTTTGGTAGGCTTTGATTTTCTTTTCTGTATCTAGGCTTCCCATTGAAATTCCTTGGATTAGCATATCGGCGATACTGGCATCGCTATTATCTTCCTTGACTTCTTTTTTTATCCCCATTCCAGCCATCATTTTACTCATCGTACCTTTTTCTTTGATTTCTTGATGATTTTCTTCTAATTTTTCTAAAGAATCCTTTTTCCATGATTGATATTCTTTTAAGATATCCTCTAAGATTCCTTTAATTTTATTATCTTTTTCCTTTAAATCTTCTAATAATTGTTCTAATGTAAAACATGCCATTTCACTATCTTGATAGATATGCTCTAATAACTCACAATTTTCGCTCATACTTTTTCCTCCTTAACTTTATTATGTATTATTTTTTAAAATTTATTCTTTTTGAGAAGAAAACGTGATACACTACAAAAAAGGGATGATGACTATGAAATTGGCAAGTGATTGGAAGGATTATGAAATTATCGATAGTTCGAATGGGTTAAAATTAGAACGATGGAAAGATATTTATTTATTAAGACCCGATCCTCAAGTGATTTGGGACCATGGAGATTTATTAGAAAAATACCCGAATATTCATGCCTACTATCACCGTAGTAATAAAGGTGGTGGCTACTGGGAGAATTTAAAGAAAACCAAGGAGTCTTGGAATATAGAGTATAAAGACTTAACATTTCATATTAAACAAATGGGATTTAAACATACTGGATTATTTCCAGAACAGGCTGTCAATTGGGACTTTATGATGAAAACCATAGAAAAAAGTAATCGGGATATTAAAGTCTTAAATCTTTTTGCTTATACTGGAGGTGCTTCTTTAGCATGCCTAAAGGCAGGGGCAAGTGTCGTTCATGTAGATTCTTCCAAAGGAATGGTCGACTGGGCAAAAGAAAATGTGCGTCTTTCAGGATTAGAAAATCGTCCGATTCGTTATATTGTCGATGATGTAGTGAAATTTGTAAAGCGAGAAATTCGTAGAGGAAATAAATATGATGCTATTATTATGGATCCCCCTAGTTATGGAAGAGGCGCAAATGGAGAAGTTTGGGATATTGAAAAAGATTTAGATTCATTCATTCGTCTTTGTTTAGAATTGCTGAGTGATACTCCGCTATTCTTTTTAATCAATTCCTATACAGCTGGGTTATCCACAGAAGTTGTGAATAATTTATTTAAGCTTCATTTTGGAAAATACGCTGGAACATTTGAAACAGAAGAAATTGGAATTCCAATTCGAGAAGGGAATCTAATATTACCTTGTGGAATTACAGGAAGGTATGTGTTTCATGAAAAATAGTCATTTAGAAATTTTATATGAAGATAATCATGTAATTGTAGTTTATAAGAGGGAAAATATTCTAAGTCAGAAAGACTCTACAAATGACTTAGATATGCTTACGATGATTAAGAATTATATTAAGGAAAAGTATCAAAAGCCAGGAAATGTATATGTCGGGTTAATCCATCGATTGGATCGTCCAGTTTCTGGAGTCATGGTTTACGCTAAAACTAGTAAAGCAGCTTCTAGGATTTCAGAGCAAGTTCGTACATCTAATATAGAAAAGCAATATTTGGCAGTAGTAAATGGAATTTTGCCTGAAAAAAAGGGCGAATTTAGAGACTATTTAAAGAAACTTGAAACTAAAAATACGATTGTTACGAATGAAGAGGATGGAAAAGAGGCCATTTTAAATTACGAAGTATTAGAAGAAAAAGAAAATTTAAGTCTCGTTCAAATTACTTTAAAGACAGGAAGACATCATCAAATACGAGTTCAGTTTGCATCTCGTGGATTTCCTCTTTATGGGGATCAAAGATATGGAAAGGAAGATAAAAAACAGATTGCTCTTTCTTGTTATCATCTTGCCTTTTTTCATCCAATCACGAAAGAGAAAATGGTATTTGAAAGGTATCCAGATGATGATGGAATTTGGAGGGAGTTTTCTAGTTTAAAGAAACAATTACATAACTTATAGAATGAAATCAACTAGGATAGGCATACTAATATATATTTGAGGAGGAACTGGAAATGAGAAGAAGAAAAAAAACAATATTTACATCTTGGGTTGTATCTTTCTTATTGTTAGGAGGGCTTTCTTTTTTTCTTTTCTTTGGACAAAAGGAAGAAGACAAAACGATTCTTCATTTTGAAGAACCTTCCATTGCAGAGATTTATTCTAAAGTAAAAGTTTCTGATTTTGTCCGTATTGAGATGGGAAAATTAGAAGATGAAACTATAGATACATCGAGAATAGGAGAACATAGTGTTTCATTTTCTTATTATAATGACCGAGGCAAAAAGAAAGAAGGAAAGTTTCAATTGGTAGTTTCTGACACGACACCACCCCTTGTCTTTCTTTCTTCTAGTTATACAGTCACCAAAGGTAGTAGTGATTCCTTTAAAGATGCTATTTTATGCGGAGATAATTATGATAAACATCCAAACTGTAAAATTGAGGGAGAATACGTTCTAAATCAAGTTGGAGAATATCCTTTATCTTATGTTGCAGTGGATAGTAGTGGAAATACTACCAAACAAGATTTTACTTTACGTGTTGTTGAAAAGTCGAATACTTCTAATAGTTCTTCTAACAAAATCAACTTTTCAGATATTAAGGAGCAATATAAAGATCCCAATCTATCTTATGGAATTGATGTATCTAAGTGGCAGAAGGATATCGATTGGAAACGCTTAAAAGAAAGTGGAGTAGAATTTGCGATGATTCGACTTGGAACACAGATAGGGCCTCATGAAGACTCGAAATTAGATGATTATTTTTTAGAAAATATTAGGGGTGCGAAGGAAGTGGGAATCAAAGTAGGTGTTTACTATTATTCTTATGCCTCTAGTAAAAAAGAAGCTAGGGAACAAGCAAAATGGGTAGTAAAAAACTTAAAAGGATTCGATTTAGATTTACCAGTTGTGTTTGATTGGGAGTGCTATTCTATGTTTAATTCTTTCTCAATCAGCCTTCACGATTTAAATCGAATTGCAGAATCCTTTTTAAGTGTCATTCAATATAGTGGATATGAATCTATGCTTTATGCGAGTAAAAACTATTTAGAAAAAATATGGACCTCCTTTGATTCTAAGATATGGCTTGCTCATTATACGGCACATACCGATTATCAAGGTGACTATTTAATGTGGCAATTAACCAATCATGGAACTGTTCCTGGAATTCAAGGAGAAGTGGATATTGATTTAGGATATTTTAAAAAATAAGGTCTAGGCTTAAACTTTGAAAAATAATTGCTTTTTTTCTATTTTTTTGTTATTATTTTAATAGAATAGAATAAGGGAGATGGAAATATGATTTTAGCCTTCAGTTTAGATTGGTTTACTACGATACCTGGACTTTTAATTACAGTAGGAGTCGTTTTATTATTAATTGCAATTATTTTATTTGCCGTTGGTAACAGTAAGGCAAAAAAGAATGCCAAAAAGGAAGAAGCAATGATGAATTCTATGCCAAGTTCTTCAGTGGAACCGGTACCAGCTACACCTACTGATTCTATTGCACCTACGGATCCTGTTACACCAGTTGCCCCAGTAGAACCTGTGTCAGTAGAACCTACACCTGTTGTAGTTCCACCAGTGACTGAGAGTCCGGTTACTACGGAGCCTGTAGCTCCTGTAGAAGTGGCACCTGTAACTCCAGTTGTACCAGTCGCACCAGTTGCGATTGAAACAGAATCTACGACACCTGCACCTATCTCAATTGAGATGCCTGCAGAAACAAAAGTAGAAGCTGCACCCGTTGATCAAACAGTATCTACTGTAGAACCAGCTTCACCTGTTGAATCAGTTCCTACGGTAGAATCACCAGTTGTATCTCATGATGCGGAGGTTCCTCCAGTAGTAGCACCTGTTGAACCAGTAGTACCTACAGAAAGTTTAGAACAAACAACGGTTTCAGTATATGGTGGAGAGAATCCAATGGAAAAAATTGAGCCTGTGGAACCAGTAGAAAGTCCAAAGACTATTTATGGTGGGAATGATCCTCTAGAGGCTACTCAAAAGATGCCTGTTGTAGAAGAACATCATGAACCTTACGGAGGGGTTACACCTGAAGTGCCAAAAACTGTAGAACCAACACCAGTTACACCAACTACACCAGTCAGTAATGTAGAAACAATTCATACAGAAGAAATATAAAAAGACGAGAAAATGCGTCTTTTTTTTAATTCCTTTTCATATAGTTAGACTATAGAAAGGAATGATTATAACAATATGGAAACATTAAAAGTTTCAACAAAATCGAACCCAAATAGTGTAGCAGGAGCCCTTGCTAATGTATTTCGTGAAAAAGGAAGTGTCGAAATTCAGGCAGTAGGAGCAGGCGCTTTAAATCAAGCAATTAAAGCAATCGCCATTGCTAGAGGATTTGTAGCACCTTCTGGAAAAAATCTAGTTTGCATTCCTGCATTTACAGATATTACCATTGATGGGGAAGAGAGAACCGCAATTAAATTAATTGTAGAAGCAATTTAATTGCTACTCTCAGTTTAAAAGATAAATGCAACTTTAATAATTTTTAAGGTTGCATTTATTTTAATAAATGATGAAAAGCAATCATAACTCCTAAAAAATATAAATTTTATTGATTTTTTTGGAGTTATGGAGCATGTTAGATCCGTATTGCAATCTGAAAAGGGATTAATTATCCCTTTAGAGGTAAAAACAATTAATCATATAAAATCAAGAAGTTTAAATAATTATATGAAAGAATTTAATCCAAAATTTAGAAGTATATGCTGTTAATACAAGATAGGGTTTCTCATTGATTGTGCAATATCGCTTTTTTTCTGGAATTCTTTTCTTAACTATTGAAAAGTTTGCAAATTCTGTTTATAATGATATTAAATCTTAAAGGAATCAATAATAGTTCTTTTATTTGTAGAGAGTTCGTGGTTGGTGAAAACGGATATAAAAAATTATTTAATCTACTCCTTAGAGGGCTTAATAGGCTCCGGATAAAACCGTTATCAAAGTAAGAGAAAAATAGGATGGTACCGTGCTTTGCACTCCTTGTGGTATCATCTTTTTGCTTTTTTTGGAGGGTGTATGAATCATTTAGAACTGTATATTGATGGGAAAGATTTACAAAAGATTCGAGAATGTGAGGATGTATATTTAAAAAGTTATGTTTTAGTTCAAATCTTATTTAAAGATCGAAAGGATCCTGCTGGACAACCTTATTTAGGTCATCTAAAACGTGTCTCGTCTCAGATGACTACTCTCGATGGAAAAGTTGCTGGATTACTTCATGACCTAGTAGAAGATATTCCTTATATAACGTTTGGCGATTTATTAGATATTGGAATTCCGGAAAATATTGTTGAGGTATTAAGGCTTGTTACAAAGAAAAAGACGAATGAACAACTAACGGAGGAAGAAAGACTCATTCGTTATGGCAAGGAGATTGATCGAATTATTGATAGTGGAAATCCTCTTGCGATAGAGTTAAAAACGGCGGATATTACGGATAACTACGATAAGGATCGGTTGGCATTATGCTCTCCAGAACTTCAAGATTGGTTTGAAAAGAAATACTCGCCACAAATTAAGAAACTATATAAAGCAAGAGAAATATATAAATGTGCATAAAGAAAGGATGAAGAAAAAATGTTAGACATTAAATTTGTAAGAGAAAATAAAGAGGCTGTAAAAGAAAATATTAAAAAGAAATTTCAAGAGGAAAAGTTACCTTTGGTGGATGAAGTTATTCAAATTGATGAAGAAAAGCGTACTTATCAAGTAGAAGGAGATAATCTTCGACAAGAAAGAAATGAGATTAGTAGCCAGATTGGTGCTTTAATGCGTGAAGGAAAAAAAGAAGAGGCAGAAGGAAAAAAAGCACGCGTTGTAGAAATCAATAAGCGATTATCAGAAATCGAAGAAAAGGAAGCAGAACTGAGTGCGACTTTAAAAGAAAAGATGATGAGAATTCCTCAAATGGTAGATGATTCTGTACCTGTTGGAAAAGACGATAGTGAGAATGTCGAAATCGAAAAGTTTGGAGAGCCTCTAGTACCTGATTTTGAAGTTCCTTATCATGCGGATATTATTATGAAGTTACATGGACTCGATAAGGAAAGTGCTGGAAGAACAAGTGGAAATGGATTCTATTATTTAATGGGTGATGTCGCAAGACTTTCTACGGCAATGATTAATTATGCGAGAGATTATATGATTGATCAGGGGTTTATTTATTGTATTCCGCCTTTTATGATTCGTAGTGATGTAGTGAATGGGGTTATGTCTTTTGCGGAAATGGATGCAATGATGTATAAGATTGAAGGAGAAGATTTATTCTTAATTGGAACGAGTGAACACTCTATGATTGGTAAATTTAAAGGACAGTTGATTCCTCAAGCAGAACTTCCAATTACTATGACAAGCTACTCTCCATGCTTTCGAAAAGAAGTAGGAGCTCATGGAATCGAAGAACGTGGAATTTACCGTGTTCATCAATTTGAAAAACAAGAAATGATTGTTATCTGCGATCCAAAAGATAGTATGGATTGGTATAATAAAATGTGGCAATATACGGTTGATATCTTCCGTAATTTAAATATTCCAGTACGAACATTAGAGTGTTGTACCGGAGATCTTGCAGATTTAAAGGTAAAGTCATGTGATGTAGAAGCATGGAGTCCAAGACAGAAGAAGTACTTTGAAGTAGGATCTTGTTCTACGTTAGGAGATGCACAGGCAAGAAGACTTGGAATTCGAATTAAGGGAGAAAATGGAAATTATTATGCTCACACTTTAAATAATACAGTACTTGCGTCTACAAGAGCCTTGATTGCATTCCTAGAAAACAATCTAAATGAGGATGGATCTGTTAGTATCCCAAAGGCACTTCAACCATATATGGGTGGTAAAGAGATTATAAAGCCAAATCAAAAATAAGAAATTGAGTATAGATGACCCTATATTCTTTTTTGTTGTTACATTGGGTAGATTTTTATAGATTTTTTAGGCAATATATGTTATTTTTTAATTAGGTGATATTTGTGGAAGGAAAAATTCTAATCGTTACAAAAAAACAAAATAATCTTTTAGACTCTTTGAAATATTTTTTTGATCAGGAGAAAATAGAATATATGATTTCAGATCATTTACATTCCATAGAAAAAGATATTACAAATCTGATTTATTTCAATCTAGAACAAGAAGATGCTTTGGAATTATCTCTGAAAAGTGTTCTTCCAATGATTATTGTTGAAGGTCAAAAACAATTAATCAAGAATAGTTCTAATACAATAAATTATATAATTACTTCACTTATTCAAGATGAAGAAAATTATACAGAGGTTCAAAAAGAATATCTATTTAAAAAAGGTATTTATCATATATTTTTACAAAAGGTGCGTGAATTATTAGAAAATGTAAATCATTATAATCATATGATTTACGATCTTACAGAAATAGAGGGAGTTCCTGATAATTGGGTTTTTAATTTCGAATCTATTAGTGAGACCTATGCTTGGTTATCTAGAAAAAATAAATCACTATCAAGTAGTTTTCCTAGAAAAGTGATTAACTTTTATGATGATAAGGTATATGATGATTCCTTAAAAGAAATTAATTATTTAACTGAGAAAGTGGTTGAGATCAAGAATCATATGAACGTGATTGACTTATTTATTTTAACGAAAGAAGAATTTTCTATTTTAAAAAATAATTATTTCTTCAAATTGTTATTAAAGCATGTTTCAGATACTTATCGTTTGTATTTAATTGACCGAAAGAAATTAGAGATAGAAGAACCTATGTTCCTTCAAAAGATGTTAGATGGAATTGTAGTTTATGATGATTGTGTTTATCGTGATACCTATCAAGATGAATTCTCTTTGGGATATGTAGATTGTAATCAAACAACCATTGATGAGTATAATGAAATCTTTGATTATATAATGAATACTTATGGATATAAAGTAAATTCGGAGAGTGATGGCAATGAATTTTTTGGATAAAGTAGTTTTGGTTACTGGTTCTTCTAGAGGAATCGGAAGAAGTATCGCAGTGAAGTTTGCAAAAGAAGGAGCAAATGTAATTGTCAATTACAAAAGTGATCATAAGTCGGCAGAGACAGTTACTGAAATTATTTCTAGTTATGGACATGATTGTATCTGTATTCAAGCAGATGTTTCTAAGGAAAGTTCTGTTAAGAGTATGGTAGAGCAAATTATCGAAAAGTATGGAAGAATTGATGTGTTAGTAAATAATGCGGGAATTGCAATTGATGCTGATTTTAATGAAAGAAAAATTAAAGATTGGCATGACACCTTAGACACCAATCTAGTTGGAGTTTACTTGGTGTCCAAATATGTTGGAAAATATATGAAAGAACAAGAATATGGAAAGATTGTAAATATTACATCTACCAATGGAATGGATACAATGTATACTTATAGTGTCGATTATGATGCTTCTAAGGCTGCTTTAATTAACTTAACAAAAAACCTAGCAATTGAATTTTCTCCTTATGTAAACGTCAATGCTGTAGCACCTGGTTGGGTAGATACAGAGATGAATGCAGACTTATCTAAAGAGTATTTAAGAGAAGAAAAAGCAAAAATTCTGTTACAAAGATTTGCAGAACCTGAAGAAGTTGCGGAAGTCGTTTTATTTCTAGCATCTGATAAGGCTAGATATATTGATGGAGAAACCATTCGAGTAGATGGTGGAATTAAATTATTATAAAGATTAAAAGGAAGTGCTTTGTATGAAATTTTATGTATGTCCTATTTGTGGAAATGTAGTGATTGCATCAGAAAATAATATTGTAACTTGTTGTGGAGAAAAATTAAATGGTCAAGAAATAAAGAGTGCAGAAGGAAAACATCGACTACTAGTAGAAGAAAGGGAAAACCAGATTCATTTGACTTCTGAACATGGGATGACGAAAGAACATCATTTAAACTTTATTGCGTATGGAAAAGAAAATCAGTATGTGATTGTAAAACTTTCGAAGGAAGTGCCAGTCGATGTTACTTTAGAAAAACAGGATGATGCAGAAATTATTTTTGGTTGTAATCAACATGGAGTTTGGAGAAACGAGTAAAAATCGTTTTTTTTCTTTAATTTTTTATTGTTTCGTAGTATACTAAGAAACACATAAAAAGTGGGATACAAATACTAGATTTCAGGTGGAAGTATGGAAAACTATAATCGAGAATTGAGAAATTTGTTAGGAAAATACATAGAAGCTGGTATGGCCTGTGGATTAGATCTTCATGAGAGTGCTTGTTCTTATGCACATGTATTATATAATTTGGAAATTACGGAAGATTGTTATGAGAAATTATATCGGGAATACTTAATTTCTGTCATGTATTTGGATGCCTATAAGTTATCTTTATATCGTCATAAAGTTTTTCTAGCAGATGATTTAGATACCGAATTTTTAGGCTTATTATTCGATATAAAAGATCAAGACGAACTCCTAGCAGAAGTAAGTAGTAATCCAGAATTTTTAATTCGGTTAATCATGGAAAGTTACAAATTTAAAGGAATGTATGGATTAGCTAAAGTAAATATTATGAAATCTCTAAATCAGGCTGAGAACGCTTGGTTATTAGAAAGATTCCCAATTCATCAACAAGATTTAGATACCTATAGAATCGAAATTACGATTGATCATATATTAAATAGTATTCAAAGTCAGGAAAGGCATCAAGTAAAAGATGAGTTCTATTCTTTCCGGGATGCAATTATGTTAAATATTACGGGTTTTATCTCTAATTTAACCAATTTTGATTATGCAAATGCTGAGAAATTGTTATTAGAGATTGCTCAAAAGGATTATTCTGCCTCTAAATTTCTAGTGGATTTTGCTTCAGAAAGAGAGGTATGCTTAGATCATATTGATTTATATGAAAATTATAGTAAAAGAGATATTTTGAATGAGTTGATAGGAAATCAAGGATTTTTATGTGATGTTATTTGGAATATTGCGTATGTTTATGTATTTCAGGAGTATGGTGGTACGAAGATTCATATGGAAGAGTTAGATGATTGTAAGGATACAGAAGTTATGAAAAAGTTAAAGGCTAAATAATTTTAATATTTCAATTGATAAAAGTGCAAGTGGACATTGTACTTTTTGTTTTGGTGGAAATAATTAGGAATGAAGGAAGTTTTTCGAATTTTTTTAAAGGCAATTCCATTTTTTTGTTTTTTGACAAAAAAGTCCATATTTCTTGAAGAATATAGATATTTATTATATACTTAATTATAGGAGGTTATTATGGAAGAATTAATTACAAAAAATGGAACAAAAATAATTCAAACAAAATTAGAGGATTGCTATATAGTCCAACCAAATGTACATGGAGATCATAGAGGTTGGTTTATGGAGGTTTATAGTGAAAGGACATTCCAGGAGGCTGGATTAAATTATCATTTTGTACAAGGAAATCGTTCTTTTACCGCTTGTAAAAATACAATTCGTGGATTACATTTTCAAACTCCACCAACAACACAGGCAAAATTAGTAGAATGTACAAAAGGTGCGGTTGATGATGTCGTTGTGGATTTAAGAATTGGTTCTCCAACTTATAAAGAGTGGATTATGGTAAGACTTGATGATCGGGATAAGACACAATTATTAGTGCCAAAGGGATTTGCTCATGGATTTATTACAAGAACCGATGATGCTGAATTTAATTATCAAGTGAATGACTTTTACTCTGGACCAGATGATGGGGGTATTTTATGGAATGACCCAGAACTTGGAATTGATTGGGGGCTTCATGGTGAGGTACCAATCTTATCTGATAAAGATATAAAACATCCAGTTCTATCAGAAAGCAAAGTAAAATTTTATTACAAAAAAATATAAATTGAAAAGAATAAAAAGGATAAAGAAAGAGGTATCAAATGAAAGGAATCATTTTAGCAGGAGGATCAGGTACAAGACTTTATCCTATTACGGAAGGAATTAGTAAACAGTTAATTCCAATTTATGATAAGCCAATGATATATTATCCGTTATCTACTTTGATGTTGGCAGGAATTCGGGATATTTTGTTAATCACAACTGAACAAGATCAGCAGGGGTTTCAAAGATTATTTGGAACTGGGAAACAATTTGGATTAAATATTGAATATGTGATTCAACCATCTCCTGATGGATTAGCCCAAGCTTTTACATTAGGAGCAGACTTTATAGGTAATGATACTTGTGCAATGGTACTTGGAGATAATATATTTTATGGAAATGATTTAGTAAAAAAGTTAAATCATGCAAGAGAAAATGCAGA
>DLAC01000008.1:16282-16496 GCA_002493865.1 Caryophanales bacterium UBA7057 | reverse complement strand
GGTAGTATTGTATTGCTTATAATAAATTATATTTCTATGTTTTTTAAAATCAAAAAACTAGATGTAGTGAAAATTCTAAATGAAGAATAAGTCATTGGAAAAAATTAGAAAATTGTTTAGGTTATGGACAAAGTTTACGATTATATTATATGATACAAGAGAATAATAAAGTTGTTTGTTAGATTGGAGACTGAATCAAATGAAAAAAAAGATA
>DLAC01000008.1:0-16010 GCA_002493865.1 Caryophanales bacterium UBA7057 | reverse complement strand
CTGAATCAAATGAAAAAAAAGATATTTATTATTTTGTTTTGTGTAGGTATGATTTTATCGATACATAGATGTAGTAATAACCGAATTGGGGAGAAATCAGATATTCAAGTATCACAAGGAGATGTAACCTTAACTATTAAAGATGGGACATTAACAAAAACAGGTGTTACTGTAATTGTAAACAATCATAGCGATAGAAAAGTTAGATATGGTGCTAGTTTTGAAATTGAAATAAAAAAACATGGAGAATGGCACAAAATAGATGTATATACTACGCAATGGTTTCAATTATATGCTGTTGTGCTTGATCCAGGTCAGTCAAGAGAAATTGAACAGGGATTCGGCTATTATGGGAAATTAAGGAGGGGAAGATATAGAATTATCAAAGATATGGCATACGAAAGCGGAAAATATGAAGAATTTAATGTAGCAGTTGAATTTACTATTAAGTAGACTTTTATTTATGATAAAAAGCAATCGTTTAAGTTGTGAGCAAAATCTGGGATTATGTTATACTATATAAAAATGATAAAGTAATTCATTTGAATGGAGGCTGAATCAAATGAAAAAAAAGATATTTATTATTTTGTTTTGTATAGGTACGATTTTATCAATACATAGATGTAGTAACAATAGGATAGGAGAAAAATCAGATATTCAGGTATCACAAGGAGATGTAACCTTAACTATTAAAGATGGGACATTAACAAAAACAGGTGTAACTTTAATCATAAAAAATAATAGCGATAGAAAAATTCAATATGGGGATTTTTTTGAACTTGAAATAAAAAAACATGGAGAATGGCACAAAATCGAAGTATATACTCCTCAATGGTTTCAATTATATGCTGTTGTGCTTGATCCAGGTCAGTCAAGGGAAATTGAACATGGATTTGGTGATTATGGAAAATTAAGGAGGGGAAGATATAGAATTATCAAAGATATGACATACGAAAGCGGAAAATATGAAGAATTTAATGTAGCAGTTGAATTTACTATTAAGTAGATTTTCATTTACGAATCAAAGTTATAATAATTTCTATGAATGTAGTTATAAGGCTAACTTCATCATAGAAGTTTTTTCTTTTGATTTAATTATGTTATACTTTTGATAGGTGATATTATGAATGTATTAGAAATTAATGTCTTAGTATTAGCATATTTAGGAGATACCATTTATGAAAACTATATTCGTCGTTATTTAATTTCTTTAGGAATCAATCACGTCAATGAATTACAAACGGAAGCAGTTCAATATGTGAGTGCTAAAAGACAAGCTCTTTTTTTACAAAAACTAATGGAAAAAGATTTCTTTAACGAAGAAGAACTCTCTGTGATTCATCGCGCTAGAAATTGTAAGAGTAAATCTCATCCTAAAAACTGTGACATCGTAACTTATAAACATGCGACTGCGTTAGAAGCAGTAATTGGTTATTTGGATCTTTCTGGTAAAGAGGACCGAATTCTTAAAATCATGGAACAAATCATAGGAGGAACGTTATGTTAGTGTATGGAAGAAATGTTGCACAAGAATATTTAAAAAAAGTTGAAAAAGTTAGAAAAATCTATTTACAGGATAATTTTCATGACCAAAATTTAATTTTCACTATAGAAAAATCGAAAATTCCAGTAGTTTTGAAGTCAAAAAATGAATTAGATCAACTTGCAAATGGTGTTCATCAAGGTATAATTCTGGATGTAGCGGATTTTAGCTATACCGATTACCAAGAATTTTTGAAAGAAGATGATGCCGTTGTTGTTATATTAGATCATTTAGAAGACCCACATAATTTAGGGGCAATTATTCGTACTTGTGAAGCAGCAGGGGTAACAGGAATGATTCTACCTAAAAATAGAGGTGCTATTGTTAATGGAACTGTCATCAAGACAAGTGCAGGTGCAATTACAAATGTACCGATCAGTTTAGTTACAAATTTAAATACAACCATCCGTGATTTAAAGGAACATGGTTTTTGGATTGTTGGAACCGATATGGAAAATAGTACAGATTATCGTGAAATCGATTATTCTGGAAAGATTGCTTTGGTAATTGGAAATGAAGGGGAGGGAATGAGTAGACTCGTTCGTGAATCTTGTGATTTTATAGCTAGAATCCCTATGCGTGGCAAAATTAATAGTTTAAATGCCAGTGTGGCAGCCGGGATTATGATCTATGAAATATTTCGGCAGAAAGGATAAAATGAAAGATTACAAAGCTTATAATGATTATGAACTAATTTACATGGTGGCAGAGAATGATGAAGATGCATTCTCTATTCTTTACAATAAATATTACCCACTTTTAAAGAAGTATGCTGGGATGTATTATCAGTATTATAAAGGTTATGGAGTAGAGTATGATGATTTGTGTCAAGAGGTCTATCTTGCTTTTGATCGAGCCATCCGTTATTATCAGGATAGTGAAGAAACTTTATTCTATACTTTTTTATGTATTACGGTAAGAAGTAGAATTTTAAATTATATTAAGAGATTTCAATCAAAGAAAAACTCCATTTATTTAGATACTTTATCTCTAGAACAGATTTATCCAGGAAGTGATCAATGTTTAGGTGATTATATTGAGAATCCATCAGCGGAAAACCCGGAAAGAGAATTTTTTCTTCATCAAGTTTCTACACAAGTTCAAAACTTTTGCTTGGATTTAGATGATCAGTCTAGTCAGATATTTGAAATGTATTGGAATGGTTTTTCTAATTCAGAAATTTCAGAATTATTAGAAATTGATTTAACGAAAGTAATTTCAAAGCTTCGACGGATTCGAAGACTACTTCGGAATTATTTAAGGAATTGAATTTTTTTAAAAGAGGTTGTATACTTATAATAGGTGATACTATGGGACGTCTCAATATCATAGATTTTAATCTATCAAGCATGTCAAGTGATTATAAACGTAATTTTTTCTATCAATTGGATGCACAACTAAAGGAAATTCATCGTAATGGGGGAATCGTTCGAAACTTTAATCCTCAGTCTGTTTATATAGATGAAGAAACAAGAACTCCTTCTTTTCAAGTTGTTTATCCTAATTCTAGTTCGTTCTTTGATGAAGAAGATTTAAAGCGTGCGCAAGTAGAAGATATTGAGATGTTATCCACTTTGGCTTTTTGTACCTATTTATCCGATGGGGAAATGGGATATAATTTAGAAAATGGTCTGTTACAATTTAGCGTTTTACAAAATAATGCTGATTTTGTACGTACTTATTTTCCAGAAGAGGATTTAGATTATTATCAGCAGGTATTTGGGGGATTAGAAACACCTCTTTACTATAGCGATTATATCAATCGGAAAATGAATGGAAACACTATGGGAAATTCAAGATCTCTTACGAAAAGCACAGAGGCCGGTAGAGCAATGGCACAAAAGACAGAAGAGGCAGCCTACGTAAATTATATTTTGGCTTTCTCTTTAGTATCTATTTTAACAATTCTATCTATTTTTGCTTATTTCTATTTAACTCGTTAGAACGTATATTTTACGAAATACTGAGTATAGACTTAATTGCGACTTATAAAGTCGTTTTTTCTTGCTTTTTATTAAGAATTATGTTAAAATATGCCTTCGATGAGGGGGAGTGTTTTTATGTTTCCAAAAAATATTCAAATTAATAACCAAATGATTATAATTATAGGACCTACAACTTCTGGAAAAACAACTCTAGCATATAGAATTCAAGAACAGTATCATGCACCATCTAAAGTGATTTCTCAGGAGAATATTCTGAAACAGGAAGAGTTAAACCAAAGTCAAGAGGCTCTTGATTCTGTTTTGCATCAGCAAATGGCTTCTGCTGTTCAAGAAGCGTTTCATGAAAATAAAGATCAATTAATTATTTTAGATACACTAAATATTGGAATGGATTCTGTTTCTGATTTAATTTCTACTATGAAAGCTACGGACTATTTTAGAAAGTTCACATTACTTAAAAGTTATCCATCGATTCAGTTACATCGCACGTTTTGTGAAATGAAAAATGATTCTATGGAACAGTCGTTAACTGAAGATGAAATTAAATCAATTGCGCTTGGTCAAAGATTATATTATGAAAGCAATCATGGAAGTTTAAAAACCCATTTTCCATATTCTGAAGAGTACATTGTTTTTAATCCTACAACGGTTAATTTTTCATTTTCTTTGGGAAGTCGTCCATACTATAAGGTGAAATAAAGTAGAAGAAAGGGGTAAATTATTATGCATATTCCAATTCATCATCGAATTGTTTTACTTCTTGGTCCGACAACTTCGGGTAAAACGACCTTATCTTATAAACTAAAGAAAACGGCTCCAGTTGCTACTACCATTATTTCTCAGGATGATGTTGTTGACTCTGTGACTCATCAAAAACATGGTGAAATACTTGATTCTATTGCTATTCGTAAAAGGTATAATTCTTTAATTAGGGAGTCAATTAAAAAACCAGAGGAACTGATTGTTTTAGATATGCTGAATATTCATTTGTTTGAAGCTTGGGAAACGATCCTTCGTATTAGAAGACAAGGATATTTTGGAAAAATGACTTTACTAAAAATGGATTTACCCTTTCAATTACAATCTGAATTTTGTAAACAGAGGAAGGATTTTAATATTCCTGGGATGACTACAGAAAGATTATTTTCTAATATGTTAACTCAACTTACTTGTTATCAAGGTTCTTCTGGTAGTTTACATCATCATTTTATGTTTACGGATGAATATTTAATTCAAGATCCTAGAGAAGTAGAATTTACATATTCACTTGCTCCTTCAAAACAATATAAAAAGTAAAAATAATATTGACTATTTTCCCCTTTTTGTGTTATCTTAATGGTGAACACGAAAGGGTGTTTTTATTTTGATAAAAAAGGTGGGTAAAAATGGCAAAGGTTGTAAAGTCAAAAAGAGAGATTTTGGACGTTGATCAAGAATTAGAAAAGCTTGGAGAAAACGGAAAAAAATCCAAAGAAAAGAAAACTGATTCCTCAAAGAAGGATTCAAAAAAAGAAGTAAAAAAAGATACTTCTAAAAAATTAAAGAAAGTAAAAGCACAGAAACCAAGAAAAGGAATTTTTAAATTCTTCCATGAAGTAAGAGTAGAAGTTTCTAAAGTAAAATGGCCTAGTAAAAAAGATATGGTGAAATATTCTATCGCAACACTTGTATTTATTCTATTCTTTTCAGCATTCTTCTATATTATTGATTTAGTGTTTGCACTATTAAAGGCAGGTGTCTAATTGTGGATAAACAATGGTATGTAGTTAATACTTATTCTGGTCATGAGAATAAAGTAAAAGAAAAATTAGAAATGCGTGCGGAAAGCATGGATATGAAAGATTATATTTTCCGTGTCATTGTTCCTGAACAAAAAGAAGTAGAAGTAAAAGATGGCGTAGAAAAAGAGAAAATTCGTAAAATGTTCCCAGGATATATCTTAGTTGAAATGGTAATGAGTGATGAAGCATGGTATGTAGTTCGTAATACACCGGGTGTTACTGGATTTATTGGATCTAGTGGAAAGGGTGCGAAACCTACACCATTACAACCATTTGAAGTAGATAAAATCCTGAACAACATGGGAATGAGTAGAATTGATATTAATAAAGAATTAGAGAAGGGAACTCGCGTTCGTATTATTTCTGGACCATTCGCTGGTATGTTTGGTGTGATTGATGAAATTGATCCAGCAACTCAGAAGGTTAATTTAATGGTTGATTTGTTTGGACAAGAAACTTCTGTAGAAGTAGAAATTACAGAAATTGAGGTTGCAAACTAGTAGAATTTCTTATCTTTTCTTTGATAGAGAAAAATTTACAGATAAAATATGGAAAAAACTTGCTTTTTTCTATGAATAATGTTATTATTTAAGGGCTATATTTAATTATATAGAGTTAGTGGGAAGCAATTTGTTAAAAAGATTCGAATGAATCAAGCGGATAAAAAGCTACTTGGACCACACACGTGAAAACGGAACAAAAATTTATAGGAGGTGTTTTTCGTGGCAAAAGAAGTTGTAAAAAAGATTAAATTACAAATTCCTGCTGGTAAAGCTACACCTGCTCCACCTGTTGGAACAGTATTAGGACCTGCTGGAATTAATTTACAAGAGTTTTGTACAAGGTATAATGATGCAACTAGAGAGAAAATGGGAGATATTTTACCAGTTGAAATCTCTGTTTACGACGACAGAAGTTTCGATTTTGTAATCAAAACTCCACCTGCTGGATTCTTAATTAAGAAGGCTGCTGGTGTTAATAAGGGTGCTAGTAAATCTGGTAGTGAGACTGCTGGTTCTATTACAAGAGCACAATTAAAAGAAATCGCAGAAATTAAGTTACCTGACTTAAATGCCTATACAGTAGAAGAGGCAATGAAGATTATTGAAGGTACTGCCCGTAATATGGGTATTACAATCACTGATTAAAAAATTCATATAGGTGATATATCTATGTGGGAGAGATCCGCTTACCAAATTTGATATTTTAAATATCATATCTCGCTAGTAGTGTAGAAATACACAAATACCACATAAGGAGGAATATTATGAAAAAACATGGCAAAAAGTATGTTGAAGCTATTCAAAAAGTAGAAAAGACAAAACTTTATACAAAAGAAGAAGCTATTAAGTTAGTAAAGGAGACTTCTACTACAAAATTTGATAGTAGTGTTGAAGTTGCTCTTAGACTAAACCTTGATACCAAAAAGGCTGATCAACAATTAAGAGGTGCAATTGTTTTACCTCATGGTACTGGTAAAACAAAACGTGTACTTGTAATTGCTAAAGGAGAACAAGCAAAGAAAGCAAAAGATGCTGGTGCTGACTATGTTGGAGATACTGACATGTTAGAAAAAATTGAAAAAGAAAATTGGTTCGATTTCGATGTTATGATTGCTACTCCTGATATGATGCCACTACTTGGTAAATTAGGTAGAGTTTTAGGACCTAAGGGATTAATGCCTAACCCTAAAACTGGAACTGTAACTGTCGATGTAGCAAAGGCTGTATCTGAAGTAAAGGCTGGACGTGTTGAGTATAGAACAGACAGTTTTGGAAATGTTCATGGAATCATTGGAAAAGTTTCATTTACAGAAGAGCAATTATTAGAAAACTTAAATGCTTTTGTTGCTGCTATTCTTAAAGTAAAACCTGCAACTGTTAAAGGTGACTATATTAAGAATGTATCAGTTACAAGTACAATGGGTCCTGGAATCAGAATTTTAGCAAATTCTTTTGACAAATAGGAAAGAATCATTTATAATATTAGTAATTTATTGGTGCCAAAGACAGTAGGTATAAAAGTAAATCCTACCGAGGACTTAAAAAAGTTTAAAAGTTCTTGGCGTCGTCAGGAACTTTTTCTATGGCATCCCTAAATAAAAATAATTATAGGAGGTGTTTTCATGGCAAATGTAAAGATCTTAGAACAAAAGCAAGCAGTCATTGATGAAATTAAAGATACTGTTTCTAATTCTTCTACGATTGTATTATTTGATTATCGTGGATTAACGGATGGAGAATCCAAGGAACTTAGAAGAGCTTTAAGAGAGTCAGGAAGTGACTACAAAGTATATAAAAATACTTTGATGGCTAGAGCTTTTTCAGATCTTAAAATCGATTTGAATGAAAGTCTAGAAGGACCTAGTGCTTTAGCATTCGGTAGTGATGCAATTGCGCCAATTAAGGTTTTATCAGATTTTGCAAAGACACATCCAGCATTAATGTTAAAAGTAGGGATTGTAGATGGAGAAAAATCAGATCAAGCTGCACTTCAAGCACTTGCAAAACTTCCATCAAGAGAAGGACTACTTACAATGCTTGCTGGTGGTATGATTCAAATTGCAAGAGATTTATCAATCTGCTTAGATTTATATGCACAACAAAAAGAAGGAGAGTAATCTCCAAATAATAAAATAAAAATATGGGAGGAAAAATATAATGGCAAAGTTAACAAAAGAAAGCTTTATTGAAAGCTTAAAAGAAATGAGTCTTTTAGAAATTAAAGAATTAGTAGATGCAATGAAAGAGGAATTTGGAGTAGATCCAAGCGCAGTAGCAGTTGCTGCAGCTCCTGTAGCTGGTGCTGGTGCTGCTGATGAAGGAAATGCTACTGTATCTGTAGTATTAACTGATGCTGGTGCTGGTAAAGTTAACGTAATCAAAGTAGTTCGTGAAATTACTGGATTAGGATTAAAAGAATCTAAAGATATCGTTGATAGCAATGGTACTGTTAAAGAAAATGTTTCTAAAGACGAAGCTAATGAAATTAAAGCTAAGCTTGAAGAAGCTGGTGCTACTGTTGAATTTAAGTAATTCAATGAGTATTTAAGAGAGAATCACATCTGTGGTTCTTTTTTTGTCTATTTTTATATAATGTTTGGTATATTTCTTGCTTTTATTTTTAGAAAACGGTATGATTTTAAGTAAGAAAGGTGATTGTATGGATGGTTTAGAAAGAAGATATAAAGTAAGAAAAAGAAACAAATACGAAGAGAACTTAAACTCAGCCAACAAAGACATAGCTCTAAGTGGGGGATTATTAGTAATGACAGGATCATTAGTTGCTCTTGGTTTATCTCTAGGAGCGTTTCCAGTATCTTTATTTGCTGGTGTTTCCGCTCCAACAGCATTTAATTTAATGAATTTAGTAAAAGCAATTTCTAAAAGAGCAAATTTACGAACTAATATAGAAGAGATTAATTCATCAATGATGCAAGCAGAGGACTATCAAAATGGAAGTGTAGGTAGAAGACGATGATAGCAGAGATGAAAGATACTTTAGTATTAGATGATGATAATGAATATGTAGTAGTTAGTAAAATTAATTATAAAGATAAGTTTTATTATTACTTAGTGGATATTAAAAACAATGGGAATTTAAAGTTCTGTTATGAAGATGGAGAAGAACTTGTAGAACTTGAAGATAAAGAGTTAACTACTGAATTATTACCTTTATTCTTAGAAGCATCGAAAGATGTATTAGATATTAATCTTGAAAATATGGAATAATGAAAAATAGATATGGGAATTCTTTTACGGTGTTCTCATATTTTTTTCTTTTAAATATCAATAAGTGTAAAAAAATGTATATTATCTTGACTTTTTCAAAAAATACTACTATTTTTTCTTGACCTTTCATAAAATAGTGGTGTATTATATGAATACGAAGGGAGAACTAGCTATTTTATATTTGATAGTTGGTTCTTTTTTTGCTTTTTAAGATAGTAAGTTCATATGATATAGGAGGGGTAATTTGGCACAATACTTTGACAACGTATTATTACCGAGTGAAATTCAAACTTTTTCTGTAAAAATATTAAATACAACCTTAACACTTTCTACAGATCATGGAGTTTTTTCAAAAAATAAATTAGATTTTGGCACTCGAGTTTTACTTGAGAATCTTCCACTAAATGAATTTGAGGGTAGAGTTTTAGATGTTGGATGTGGATATGGTCCGATTGGTTTATATCTCGCCAGTACTACTGATTGTCAGGTTGATATGTGTGATGTTAATCGACGGGCACTACATTTAGCGAAAATGAATGCAAAAGCAAATCATCTTTCAGTTTCTATTTTTGAAAGTGACTGTTACTCGAATGTAACTGAAAAATATCATGTAATTATTTCTAATCCTCCCATTCGAGCAGGTAAAAAAATTGTTTATGAAATTTTAATGGGCGCGAAAAATCATCTGATATCTGGTGGAATGTTATTTTGTGTCATCCATAAAGATCAGGGTGCCAAATCGACGATATCCGAGTTAAAAAAATTATATGATGTAACTATCTTAGAAAAAAATAAAGGATTTTTTGTAATAAAATGTATAAATCGTTGACTTATTGATAGAATTGTGCTAATAATATAAATTGGCAACGTATTATTTTTTATAAATATGTTCTTTGATTATATATGTGTATAGGGGTGAATTTTGTGGCATATAAAATAATTGATTGCGGTAAACATCGTAAAAGAAGAAGCTTTTCTAGAATTAAGAATACTTATGAGCTCAAGGACTTATTGGAGATTCAAACGAAATCCTACCAATGGTTTACAACGACTGGTATCAAAGAGGTATTTGCAGACCTTTTCCCTGTTGAAAACTTTGCAGGAACTTTATCTTTAGAATTTGGTGATTATCATTTTGATGAGCCAAGATTCTCTATTAAGGAATGTAAAGACAGAGAAACTACGTATTCTGCTCCTTTAAAAGTGGATGTCAGACTTTTTAATCATGAGACAGGAGAAGTAAAAGAACAAGAAATTTTCTTGGGTGACATGCCAATTATGACGGATAGTGGAACTTTCGTTATTAATGGTGCTGAACGCGTTATCGTATCACAGTTAGTACGTTCTCCAAGTGTTTATTTCAATCTTGAGATTGATAAAAATGGTCGTGAATTAATCACATCTCAAATCATTCCAACGCGTGGAACATGGTTAGAGTTTGAAACTGATGCAAGAGATGTACTATATGTAAGAATTGATAGAACTCGTAAAGTAACACTTACTACATTGTTACGTGCTTTTGGTCTATCTAGTGATGATGATATTCGTGCTTTATTTGGTAAAAACGAATACATCGAAAATACAATTCTTAAGGATTCTACAAAGAATACAGATGAAGCCTTAATCGAAATTTATGAGAAATTAAGACCTGGGGAACCTGCAACTCTTGATTCTTCTAAAAACCAAATTATTACTCGTTTCTTTGATGAGTTCCGTTATGATTTGGCTCGTGTTGGTCGTTATAAATTTAATCGTAAACTAAATGTATTAGACCGACTATTAAATCAGACTTTGGCAGAGGATATCAAAGTGGATGGAAAAGTAGTTGTTTCAAAAGATACCCTTGTAACCAAAGATGTACTAGATACATTAAAACCTATCTTTGCCTCTGGTTATGGATTAAAGGATTCCAAAATCAATGATGAACTTGATGTATATAAGAGAGTTCAAGAAGTTAAAATTTATAATCCTAATAAAAAATCAGAAAAAATTACTCTTATTGGTAATGATCAAGATGTGGAAGTTAAGAGACTTACTATCCCAGATGTATATGCTGCTGTTTCTTATTACTTATGTTTATTAAGTGGTATTGGAAATTACGATGAAATCGACCACTTAGGAAATCGTCGTATTCGTCAAGTAGGAGAACTTTTACAAAATCAATTCCGTATTGGTGTTTCTCGTATGGAACGTGTTATCCGTGAAAGAATGACGACTCAAGAAATGGAAGAAGTAACGCCAAAGACATTAATTAATATTCGTCCAGTTACTGCTGCAATGAAAGAGTTCTTTGGATCTAGTCAATTATCCCAATTCATGGATCAAATTAACCCAATTTCAGAACTTACAAATAAACGTCGTTTATCGGCATTAGGACCAGGAGGTTTATCTCGTGATCGTGCTGGTATGGAGGTACGTGATGTTAATCCATCTCACTATGGTAGAATTTGTCCAATTGAGTCACCAGAAGGTCAAAACATTGGTTTGATTACTTCACTTGCTAGCTATGCAAAAGTGGACGAGTATGGATTTATTATGACCCCTTACCGTAAAGTAGAAAACTGTAAAATTACCGAGCAAGTAGATTACTTAACAGCCGATGAAGAAAATGATGTCATTATTTCACAAGCAACGGTTACAACCGATGATAATAATATGATGATTGATGAACAAGTAGCTGCTCGTTTCCGTGGAGAAAATATTCTTGTAAAACCTGAACAAGTAGACTATATCGATGTATCTCCACAACAAGTAGTTGCAGTTACGACTAGTTGTATTCCATTCCTAGAGCATGATGATGCAACTCGTGCTTTGATGGGTGCCAACATGCAACGTCAGTCTGTACCATTATTAAAAGCAGAGGCTCCTCTTGTTGGAACTGGTGTTGAATATATTGCTGCCAGGGACTCTGGAGCTGCAATCGTATCCAAAGCAGACGGTGTGATTGAATATGTAGATGCAAAACGTATCGTAGTTAAGAACAAGACAGGACAAGATACTTATTACTTAGCAAACTTTGAAGAAAGTAATCAGGACTCATGTTATCATCATAGACCTTGCGTTTCTGTTGGTGATAAAGTAAAACGTGGAGAAGTGATTGCCGATGGTCCAAGTATGGATCAGGGAGAATTAGCACTTGGTAAAAACGTCGTTGTAGCTTTCATGACATTCAATGGATATAACTATGAAGATGCTGTTATTCTAAATGAAAAACTTGTCAAGGATGATGTTTATACCTCTATTCATATTGAAGATTATCAAATGCAATGTCGTGAAACAAAACTAGGACCAGAAGAAATTACACGTGATATTCCAAATGTGAGTGATGAAGCGCGTAAAAACTTAGATGAAAACGGTATTGTCATTATCGGTACAGAAGTAAAAGAGGGAGATATCTTAGTAGGTAAAGTTACTCCAAAAGGAATGGCTGAACTTACTTCTGAAGAAAAACTATTACATGCCATCTTTGGTGAGAAGACTCGTGAAGTTAGAGATACTTCTTTACGTGTTCCACATGGTGGAGAGGGAATCGTTCACGATGTTAAAATCTATTCTCGTAAAGATAACGATGAATTGCCTGCTGGTGTAAGTAAAGTAATTCGTGTATATATTGCGCAAAAGCGTAAGATTCAAATTGGAGATAAAATGTCTGGACGACATGGAAATAAGGGTGTAATTTCCCTAATCTTACCAGAAGAAGATATGCCATATTTACCAGATGGACGTCCTGTTGATATCATGTTAAATCCACAAGGTGTACCTTCTCGTATGAATATTGGACAGGTTCTAGAACTTCACTTAGGTATGGCCGCAAAGAGTTTGAATGTTCATATCGCAACACCAGTATTTGATGGTGCGAGTGAAGAAGATATTGCAGACATGATGAAAGAAGCTGGAATGGCTCCAGATGGAAAGACAGTTCTATATGATGGTCGTACGGGTGATCCATTCGATAACCGTATCGCTGTTGGTGTTATGTACATGATTAAACTTCACCACATGGTAGATGATAAGTTACATGCACGTAGTACGGGTCCTTACTCTTTAGTTACACAACAACCTCTTGGTGGTAAAGCACAATTTGGTGGACAGAGATTTGGAGAAATGGAAGTATGGGCACTAGAAGCTTATGGTGCTGCTAATACACTTCAAGAAATTATTACTTATAAATCAGACGATGTCCTAGGACGTGTGAAAGTATATGAATCCATTGTCAAAGGTGAAGAAATCAATCAAGCAGGAGTTCCAGAAAGCTTTAGAGTATTGATGAAAGAATTCCAAGCATTGGGATTAGATATTAGTATCATCGATGATGAGGGGCGTGAACTTGGATTAAAAGAAATCGAAGAAGACGAAGCAAAAGATGAAATGATGGGTAATGAAGAGGTTGTATCTCGTCAGTTACCGCCGGTTGAAAATAATCCAGAAGAATATGTGGAAGATGAAGAATTCCCATTAGAAGATGTCTTAGAGGAAGAAGAAGATGAATTTAATGAGGAAGAAATCGATTTTGATGAAAGTTTTATAGGGGAGGAGGAATAATATGATAGCAGTTGATAAATTTGAAGCGTTAAAAATAGGAATCGCCTCTCCTGAAACGATTCGTAAATGGAGTTATGGAGAAGTAAAAAAACCAGAGACTATCAATTATCGTACTCTTCGTCCAGAACGTGATGGACTTTTCTGTGAGAAGATTTTTGGACCAACCAAAGACTTTGAATGTGCTTGTGGAAAGTATAAGAGAGTTCGTTATAAAAACATCGTTTGTGATCGATGTGGAGTAGAAGTAACTCGTAGCAAAGTACGTCGTGAACGTATGGGACATATTGAGCTTGCTTCTCCTGTATCTCATATTTGGTTCTTTAAGGGTGTTCCATCTCGTATGGGATTAGTCTTAGATATGAGTCCAAGAGACTTAGAAGAAGTGTTATACTTTGTTAGTTACGTTGTAATTGATAAAGGGAATACACCTCTTGAAAACAAACAAACATTATCTGAAAAAGAATATCGTGCTTACTATGAAAAGTATGGAAATACATTCAAAGTAGGTATGGGTGCAGAAGCCATTAAAGAACTTTTGAAGAGAGTGGATCTTGAAAAAGAAATCGAAGAAATTTCTAAGGAATTAGAAAATGCACAAGGACAGAAGAGAACTCGTTTAGTTAAGAGATTAGATGTTCTTGATGCTTTCCATAAATCAGGAAATCGTCCAGAATGGATGATTATGGATTGTATTCCAGTTATCCCTCCTGAACTTCGTCCAATGATTCAATTAGATGGTGGAAGATTTGCGACTAGTGACTTAAATGATTTATATCGTCGTGTTATTAACCGTAACAACCGTCTAAAGAAATTAATTGATTTAGGAGCACCTGGAATCATTATTCAAAATGAAAAACGTATGCTTCAAGAAGCAGTCGACGCTCTATTTGATAATGGACGCCGTGGAAGAAGCGTTACTGGAGCAGGAAACAGACCTTTAAAATCTTTATCTAGTATGTTAAAAGGTAAACAAGGACGTTTCCGTCAGAACTTGCTTGGAAAACGTGTTGACTACTCTGGACGTAGTGTTATCGTTGTAGGACCATCTCTTAAGATGTATCAATGCGGTATTCCAAAAGAAATGGCACTAGAATTATTCAAGCCACATGTAATTCATGGACTTGTTGATAAAGATATTGCACATAACATTAAAGCCGCTAAACGTTTAATTGAAAACCAAGATCCGGTAGTTTGGGACGTGGTAGAAGAAGTAATCAAGGAACATCCAGTTCTGTTAAACCGTGCACCTACCTTACATAGACTTGGAATTCAAGCATTCGAGCCAATTCTAATTGGTGGTAAGGCAATTCGTCTACATCCATTAGTATGTACTGCCTTCAATGCAGACTTCGATGGTGACCAGATGGCTGTCCATGTACCACTTTCTGAAGAAGCAAAAGCAGAAGCAAGATTATTAATGCTTGGTGCAAATAACATTCTACATCCAAAATCAGGTGACCCAATCGTTACACCATCTCAGGATATGGTTTTAGGTAACTACTATATTACAATGGAAAAAGCAGGAGAGCCTGGAGAAGGTAGAATTTTCAAAAATACTAACGAAGCATTAATGGCTTATGAAAGAAGAGAAGTAACACTTCATTCTAGAATTGCCGTTCCAGTTGACTCTTTCAAATACAAATTATTTACAGAAGAACAACATGGAAAATTCTTAGTAACTACTGTTGGAAAAATTAAATTTAATGAAATCTTACCAGATTCTTTCCCATATATTAATGAACCAAGCGATGAGAATATTCAACAAATTACACCAAATAAATACTTTATTGATAAGGGTGTAAATATTCCTGAAGATATCAAAGCCCGTCCATTAGTAAAACCTTTTGCGAAAGGTGTATTAGAGAAAGTAATCGCTCAAATCTTTAAACGTTATAAGACAACAGAAACTTCTATCATGCTTGATAAGTTAAAAGACTTAGGATTCAAGTATTCTACAATTGCTGGTATTACCGTATCCGCTAGTGATGTTGTAAGTAGTGAAAAGAAACCAGAAATTGTTGCAGAAGCTAAGAAGATTGTTGATAAAATCAATAAGCAATATAAACGTGGTTTAATTACGGATCAAGAAAGATATGAAAAAGTAATTGAAACTTGGGAAAATGCTAAAGCACAAGTAACAGCAGAACTTCAAGAAAAAGCAGATGCAGATATCAATAACCCAATCTTCATGATGATGCACTCTAAAGCACGTGGTAATATCTCAAACTTTACTCAGGTTGCAGGTATGCGAGGGCTTATGGCAAAACCAAATGGAGAAAGTGTTGAAATCCCAGTATTATCTTCATTCAAAGAGGGACTTTCTGTATCAGAATTCTTCTTATCTACTCATGGTGCTCGTAAAGGTAGTGCTGATACAGCATTAAAGACTGCAGACTCTGGATACTTAACACGACGTTTAGTAGATGTCAGTCAGAATATTATCGTAAAAGAAGAAGATTGTGGAACG
>DLAC01000006.1:1830-17093 GCA_002493865.1 Caryophanales bacterium UBA7057 | reverse complement strand
AATCCTAATACTTAAAAATATACAAATAATACTTGTAACCAAAGAACTGATAAATAATATTACAGATTGATTATATAACGTATAAAACAAGAAAATAAAAGTAATAATGATACTTACATACTCTGCTTGTAATATTCTTTTTACTAACTCACTAATTTTCTCAATGATACTTTTAAAATATCCAGTTTGATATTTTGAGATTGTTTCAACCGGTAATTGGTTTAATTTCTTATAGTATTCCTGATATTGTACCTTTGAATATTCATATAGATAATTATCACTATATTTTCTTAATAAATAATTTCCGACAACACGTAGCGTTTTTGAAATCATAAAAATAATGATTACAATCATTGCCTTCTCAACTGTAAAAGGTAAGGTTAAGAACAAAGTAAAAGCGAATGGAACAAAGTAGTAAATAAAATCTAAAAATGCCTCTATTAATAAACATATTGTGATTTTTTTCTTGTTGAGACTTTTAAATATAAAATTAATATTATCATTCATCGATTACATCACCCTATCATGCCAACATATTTTTAATTAAGATTGTTTTTCTATAAACATTATATCAAACTTAGAGGCATATGAAAACTCGAAATATAAAAGTTCGAGTTTGTATCACTAGTACAAATGATATGCACTATATTCCTGTAATCAATCATATATAAAATTATTTTTGATTAGCATTTACATAAGATTTAACAAATTGCTGATTAAGTTCATCCATGTCCTTTAAATAAGAAGAATAATCTCCTTCCATATATTTTTTATATGCCTCTGAGTATTTATTACCATAACTATAGGGAATTACTTCTCCTTTTATAAAACCATCTTCTAATTTCGAAAAAGGGATTGCATACTCTAAAACTGGAATATTAGGATGCCTACTTTCTGGATATAATCCAAATCCTCTATATTGATCTAATAAATTTTCAGGGATATTGTATAATGCAATAAAACACCGATCATCCCACCCCATTGAAGGAATTCCAGAAACATATTCTAAAGCGCCCTCATAAAAATGAAAGAAATGCAAATAATCGGTGTCATGTTTATAATTATGAGTATTCAAACCATCATTATAAATATCTCGGGGGTAACTTATAATTCCCTTCTGATAATCTTGAAATTCATTTCTACTGGTTCCATTTTTATCGTATGAATAAACATCTTCAATCACCCTATAAACAATCATTTTTACTTCCTCCAAAAAAAGTTGTGTTTTCCAATAATAAATGATTTATTTCTAATAAAAAAATCAGTCATATTTCAGACTGAAAATATATCAAAGTTCGAATTACTCGAACATATTTTTCTATGGTGCGGGTAACAGGAGTTGAACCTGCAAGCCTTGCGGCGCTAGATCCTAAGTCTAGTGCGTCTGCCAATTCCGCCATACCCGCATATTGAGTGGTGGACCCTGATGGATTCGAACCATCGACCGTTCGGTTATGAGCCGAATGCTCTAACCAACTGAGCTAAGGGTCCATCGACTTTTTAATAGTAACATATTTTTATATCTGTTGCAATATTTTTTTTCATTTTTAGACAATTTTATTTGTTTAACATATTCAATAAGTTTATCTTAAAAATATCTTTTTGCGGATTACTCTTAGAAACCATTACACCCTTATAAGTGGTAAGTTCTGTACGATGCCCTTCGGCTAAAATTCCATCTGATGTAGTAATATTTGTAAGTAGAATAATTTTCTTATCGAGATAGACAGTATAATGTAATTTAACATCCCCATGAACTTTTTTAAAGAGTTCATCGGTTGGTAACTTTAATTCATAACTTCTAACTTGCTCTTTTTCATTCTCACTCACTAAAGACCCTAAAAAATTTCCATTTCTTAATTCAGGATAATATTCAAAAACTAATTTCTTATAAGCAAGCATATTATATTTTCTAAGAGTTCTTTCTTTTACCCTAAATTCATTTTCATTCTGATACTCAAATATATAAGAAGAATGCATGCAATTCAACCCCCTTAGTTTCTTAGCCCTTGTACACCCCTGACTCTGATACAAGGTATGCATTATTCTACTATAAAATGAATAAAAATGCAAGAAAAAATGAAAATTTTTATGAAAAACAAATTTAAGAGTAATAGAAGTCCACAACAAAAGCAGACTTTTTGTCTGCTTCTACTCTAATTTTTATTGATTCTTTTTTGTAATTTCAATTCCAAGTTCTTTTAATTGTATAGGATCTACTCTATTTGGGCACTCACTCATTAAACAAGAAGCACTTGCCGTTTTTGGAAAAGCAATGACATCACGAATATTTTCAGTTCCAACTAAAAGCATGGTAAGTCGATCTAATCCTAAGGCAAGACCTCCGTGTGGTGGAGTTCCATAATCAAATGCCTCTAAGAAGAATCCAAACTTTTCTTTGGCTTGCTCTAAAGTGAATCCTAAGGATTCAAACATTTTCTTTTGAACTTCTGCTTGATGAATACGAATGCTTCCCCCACCCGCTTCATAACCGTTGATTACAATATCATAAGCCTTTGAATAGCAATTTGCCTTATCGCTAATCAATTTATCAATATCTTCATCTTTTGGAGCAGTGAATGGATGATGACAAGCAACATATCGATTTTCTTCTTCACTATATTCAAAAGATGGGAAATCTGTAATCCAAGTAAGCTGATAATCATCTTTTTTGATGAGACCTAGTTCATGCGCAAGTTTGGTACGAAGTGCACCTAGTGCAGTCTTTGTTACTTTGTATTGATCAGCAACAATCAAAATCAAATCGTTTTCTTCAATGTTGAATTGATCTTTGATTGCCTTTAAATTTTCATCTGTTACCACTTTACGAATACTTCCAGAAAAATCTGAGTCCACATATTTTAACCATGCAAGACCTCCAGCTTTATAAGTCTTAACAAAGTCAGTCAGTTTATCAATTTCCTTTCTAGAATATTTGTCTGCGCTGTTTTTTACGATGACACACCCAATTTCTCCAGAAGAAGCTAACACATTCTTAAATACAGTAAACTCCGTATCTTTAAAAATCTCATTGAAACTCCCAATTTTCATGTTAAAACGTAAGTCTGGCTTGTCGCTTCCATAATCTCGAATGGCATCATTATATTTCATTCTAGATAATGGAAGTTTTAATTCAATTCCCTTCATTTCAGAAAATACTTTTGCGAGAAGTCTTTCTGTTGTTGACATCACATCCTCTTCTTCGACAAAGCTCATTTCTAAATCTACTTGAGTAAATTCAGGTTGACGATCTGCTCTTAAATCTTCATCTCGGAAACATTTTGCAATTTGATAGTATTTTTCCATACCACCAATCATCAACAATTGCTTAAAAATTTGGGGAGATTGAGGAAGTGCATAAAAATTGCCATGATTCACTCTAGAAGGTACCAAGTAATCTCTCGCTCCTTCAGGAGTTGACTTACATAAGATAGGCGTTTCTATTTCAACAAATCCCTCTTCATAGAAAAAATTACGAATAATATGCATTAATTTACTACGAATCATTAAATTTTCTTTTAAAGAATTTCTTCTTAAATCTAAGTAACGGTATTTTAATCTAGTATCTTCCAAGGCTGTAGTATCTTCACTAATCTCAAACGGAAGATCATGTGCCATACTATAAACTTCTAGTTTTTCTACAATGACTTCAATTTCACCCGTTGGAAGTTTTGGATTTTTACTTTCTCTTTCAACAATCTTTCCTTCTGCTCGAATGACTGACTCTGTTTTTAGACTACTTGCCAAATCATAATCCTTTTGTCCTGGTCTTACTACAAGTTGAATAATTCCAGAGCGATCTCTAAGATCAATAAATACAAGACCTCCAAGATTCCTTTTTTTGGCAACCCATCCTTCTAAAATGACACTTTCACCAACATTTTTAATATTAAATTCTATATTATTATGTTTTTTCATATCAAATCCTCTTTTCTTTAAAAACTGATACTATCTTCATCATCGTGGCAATGACACTCATGTCCATCTTCATGATGACATCCGCAATCACAACTATCTTCTTCAAATGATGCTAGTTGTTCATCCAAATAATAGAGGATATAATCAATTTCAACGAGTTTCTCTTCTTTGGTTTGATTATTTTTAATTTTAATTTGATTTTCTTTTAAATCTTTATCATTTAAAATAATTAAAAATTTACTATTGAGTCGATCTGCTTGTTTGAATTGTCCTTTTAATCCCCTACCAGTATACTCCGTTTCCACTTTAAATCCATTCATACGTAATTCTTGAACCAAAGTTACTGCGTAATCTTTTTCTGTATCTGAAACATACATCACAAAAGCATCCATAGAATCTTCTACTGGTAGTTCGATTTGTTCTTTTTCTAACGCAAGCATCAATCGTCCCAGACCCATCGCAAAACCAATTCCAGGAGTTTCTGGACCTCCTAGTTCTGAAACCAATCCATTATATCTTCCGCCAGCACCTAAAACGTTTTGACTACCGAATCCTTCAATATCTGCTTCTATTTCAAATACAGTATGATTATAGTAATCTAATCCGCGAACAATAGTCGGATTTACTACATATTCAATATCTAATAAATCCAAATACTTTTGAACTTCTAAGAATCTTTTTTTACTTTCGTCATTTAAATAATCTGTCATTAAAGGAGCATTCTTCATAACCTCTAATTCGTGATCTACCTTGCAATCTAAGACACGAAGTGGATTCTTTTCAAGACGAACCTTACAATCTTCACATAGTTCATTGATATGTGGTTTAAAATGTTCTACTAAGGCTTTTCTATAATTATCTCTAGATTCTTGATCTCCTAAGGAATTAATATTTACTTTAATTCCCTTTAATCCTAAGATTCTATAGATGTTAACTGCAAGAGAAATAACCTCTGCGTCAATCATCGGATCATCAGAACCAATCACTTCTACTCCAAATTGGGTAAGTTCCCGGTCACGCCCAGATTGTGGTCTCTCATAACGGTACATTGTACCATTATAGTAAAGTTTTACAGGTTGTATCGCATCTCCATACATTTTATTTTCGATATAACTTCTGATCACTCCTGCAGTACCTTCAGGTCGAAGGGTAATTTCACGATCTCCTTTATCCTTAAAGTCATACATTTCTTTACTAACTACATCCGTCTCTTCTCCAATGCTACGGTGAAACAGTTCACTTGCCTCAAAAATAGGTGTACGGATAAAGTTATAATTATATCTTTCACATACTGCCTCAATGATATGTGATACATAATTCCATTTCTTTGCTTCTACTCCATAAATGTCATGACATCCTTTTTGTTTTGTTATCATATTTTTCTTCCTTTCTTCTTAAAAAATAAAAAGGTCGCACTACAAAGGACGAATTAAAATTCGTGGTGCCACCTTATTTCCATAATTACTTATGCTTTCTTCTTTAACGCAGAAATACGTTTCTTTTAACAGAAAGTGTCTTCATAAAATTCCTAATAGATATTTTCACCTACCATATCCTCTCTAATAAAAGAAATTTTACTACTCTTCTTTCTAAGAATCTATTAATATTTTATAATATATTTTTTTAAAGTTCAAGAAAATTTTCTAGTTTATTACTTTTTCTTGTTTTTTTACTTCTCCTTCTGATGTATAAGTCACTTTGGTTACAGTGCCATTTTCATCTGTTTGATACTCCACCTCATATGCATTCCCATTATCATCTAAAAAACTTACTTTTGGATAGACTGAAATATTAATTTCATCATCCACGTCAATTCCCCTAAAATCTTTATCATTTGGTCCCTTTACTAAAAGTCCAAAGATGGATGATACTTGATTCGCAATCACACCTTTTTCCAAGTAATCAGATTCTAAAAACCTTTGTTGTTGAACAGTTCCACTAGTATAACTTTGAAACCCCATAACAGAACCACTAATAAAGTCATCATTTTGCCCTTCAATCTCATTTATGATATAACAACAAGTCGTATCACTAATTGGATACCCTAACAAATCTGTTCCATGAACTCCATCATCCATCGTGTCCTGTGTAATTCCATCCATTTGCTTCTGTTTTGCAACAATAGTTGTATCTGAATGAATGTCGTTGATATATACTTCGTATCCCTCTGGAAGACCTTGCGTATAAATTTTCATATGTAATTCCTTATTATCCGTAATTGTCCAATATTCACTATCCTCTAATTGACCAGAATATTCAATTACTAAACTCCAATCCTCTCCAGGAACTTGAACAATCTCTTGAATTCCACCTGTAAAAAAATTCTCTAATTGATTAAAATGCACAATACTATCACTATTCACTCTATTTGTAGCTAATTCTGTTTCACCACAACCAGTAAGTGTGGTAGCCAGTAGTGAAAAACTAGTTCCTACCATACACAATTTTTTAATAGAACCTAATTTAAAGTTTTTAATTTGTATTACCTTTTCCATAAAGTAACCCCCTCTTCAATTTCGTAGTATATAATAGCATGGCTTTAGAAGATAAGCAAGAAAAAAAGAAGAAACCTCTTTCTTCCTAATGAATGTGTTTTGAGTAGAAATCCATTCTCCATTTCATCTCTTGAACTCTAATTTTCTTTTCTAGTGTTCTTGCATGTGCAATGGCAAAGCCAATAATTGGTGGAACAATAGCAAATATTTGCATCATCCCTTCCCCATCGTGGTGACTTCCAAACCGACTAAATTCATCTTGATAACTTGCACCTGCTAGAATCATGAATGAAATGATAAGCCCAAATCCAATCCAATATACATAAGTCATTGTAACAGATCTTTGAATTTTACCGATATAGGAATAATACTTTTCTTTTTCAAATAAAAGTTCCATATTCCTCGTTTCTGTTTTTCTAGTAACCACTTCTTCTCTTTTTGAATCCTCTTTGTTTTTTTCTGATACTTTTTCTTCTTCTGGATTTAAACGTTCCCCACATTTTTCACAAAATGAATTCTCTTTTGAATTCTTTGCTCCACATTTTTCACAAAACATAGTTTTACCCCTCTTCCTTAAAAATAAAGGAAACTATTTTCATAGTTTCCATATAATAGTTTCCATCTATTATTTAGAATAAGATTTTTGGTAGTAAGTATACTACTACGAAGGTAGCAACGGCAACAGATACTACATAAGTATAACCAATCTTATTTTCTTCAACTTCTGTTGAATTTAAGAATCCATGATATAGATGTGATAAATATAATACTCCACAAACTAGTAAGACAACAAGCATTAATTTTGCTGAGATATACATACAAATTAATGCAACAATCGTTGTAATCGTTGTAAGTACTGAACATACACCAACTAATGCAAATGATTGTTTAATATCTGCATTTGTCTTTAAAACAGGTCCTGCAATTACATATAGCATTGCTGCAGTTGTTGCAAAACCACCTGCCATCATCACAAAGATTTTAACTAATACTTCCATTGGAACCTCAACGTCCCCATATCCATATCCTAAGCTAAAGATAGAACCAAAACTACTCATATTAGACATCAATTCTTTGAATCCTAGGTAAACAAATAATACTGTAACTAAACAATTGATTGCAATCATGATTAGCCCTAAAGTGAAATGTTCACTTTGCCCAAACTTTTTCATGGTATCTACTGGATGTGTAAAAATTCCTTTTGCTACTTCCATGTAATTATTTACATAATCATTTGCTGGACTTGAACTTGCAGTAACTACAGTTGTAGTCTCTACCTTTTCCTTTTTCTCTGTTTTTGTTTCTTTCTTTGCAGTTGTTTTTGAGCAACTACAAACTTCTCCATCTTCTAATTTCTTTCCACATTTTGTACAAAATTTTGCCATTTTCTTTCACTCCTTTTTCTATTTTATTTAATATACTGAAAAATATGATACTAAGTAGGATGCATCCACCAATTTTAATGCACCATCACTATATCGATAGTACAAAGTTGAATTAGAGTTATTCTTTCCTGTTCTTTCTTCAACAGAATCATCATATCTCTTATAATCAACCTTATAGTTATAATTAAATTTAATTCCTACACGGATTAATCCATCATCTTCTGAAGAAAGTGCATTTACTTTCATAGAAGAAATTTCAAATTCCTTTAAGGTTCTACTACTATTTTCTGCAACACTTTCATATAAAGACTGATATACTTCTTCTAGATCCTCTAAATCTGCATCTTTGAAATTATAGGAATCCTTAACAGCATCCCAATTTTTCTTTTCAATGAGATTCTGATAAAGCGTTTTAACGTCCGTTGTTATTTGGCTTTCTAATTTTTCTACGTCTTCCTTTGATAAAGAATCTAAATCTAAGGATGCCGTATAACCAAGAGTCGATGGTGTTACTTTATCTGTTACTTCAAATCCTGCAATTACTGTTTTAATTGTCACTTCTGCTGAAAAAATTTGTGGAATTGTATATACATCCCAAGCCTTAGAAGAATCTTTCTTATTTAAGTATTTTTCTCCTAATTCTGTCTTTTCAACAGTTACTTTAGAACCCTTTGGAACCTTTACATCATAATCTTTGACTAAAACAGAACCAAAATCTTCTTTTAACTCCCAAGTATCAAAAATCATATATTTTTTCTTTTTTCCTTTTGTTAAATAAACGATTTCTGTACCCTCACTTTGTGCATCTTTTACTGTATAACTAATTTTAACTCTTGCACTGATCTTTCCATCCCCATAGGTAACCTCATCAATTCTATAATTTGTGATTTCTTGTGTAGATTCAGTATTTTCCATCACTTCTTTGAATTTTTCTTTACTTGCGAAAGTTTTATCTCCCTCAATATTTAGATATTCATATAAAGCATTGGAATCCTTATTCATCACTGCCTCTACATATTCTTTGGCTACTCCCTTAGGTCCAAATTTCTCACTTAGATGATTGTACCCTAGAAATAAGACTATAATAACTACCGCACATACTGCAAGCGTTATTTTTTTTGTCTTAGACATCGGTTTTCTTGGTGTCACTGGTGCCGTCTGCTTGGCTTTTGTTTCTTTTGGTGGTGTTTTTTCCTTTGGTCGCTCGACTTTTGCGCCACATTCACTACAAAATGTCGCATCTTTTTCAAGCTTGGCTCCACACTCGCCACAATACATTTTACTTCACTCCTTTTCTATTTAAGTATAATTCCTTTTTTTAGAAACAACAAGGATAAACGTACATTTTTTTACTTTTTTTATATTTTTCTTTCTAAATTGACAATCTTTTTGTTATCTACTAAGCTTTCGTGAAGCAGTTCTTCTTCACTACCAACATAGACTTCTTCAATTCTATCTACTCGGCATCTTTCTGCTAAAAGAATGGCTCTTACTTTAGAAACGGCACAATCTAACTCATCATTTACTACAACATAATTATATTTTGTGACCTCATTGATTTCCTGATAAGCACGTTTAAATCTTCGGTTAATTTTTTCTTCGGTTTCTGTCTTCCTATTTTTTAATCTAGTTTTTAACTCTTTCATATTCGGAGGCATAATAAAGATAAAAAGTGCATCCTTTACTAACTCTTTAATTTTTAAAGCACCCTCAATTTCAATTTCTAAAATGACATCCTGCCCCATTTGTAGATGTTCATTGATCTTACCACGAGGAGTACCATAATAATTGCCACTATATTCTGTATATTCTAACAGTTCACCTTCTTGAATCTTTTTTTCAAACTCATCCCTGGTAATAAAGTAATACTCTCGTCCATTTACTTCTTCTCCACGAATACTTCTTGATGTCATAGAAACTGATAGCCAAACCTGATCATTTCCTTTGACAATTTCATTAATAATGCTTCCCTTTCCAGCGCCTGATGGTCCACTAATGACTACTAAATTTCCACGTTTCTTCGATTGAATAATATCCCTCATTCTTTCATCCTCCAAATACTTTCCATCACTAAAATTTTATCTGATTGTATCTCATTTTTTTACTTTCGTCAATTGAAACTTTGATTTTAAAAGAAAAAGGAGACTACTCCCCTTGATAATTTTGAATCCATCGTTCCAACTCTTCTTGCTGTGTAAAGCCAATATTCTTTTCCTTAATTTCTCCATCCTTCATGAAGCATAAAGTTGGAATTGACATAATCCCATATTCATGTGCCAAATCATCATGGCAATCCACATCAACCTGAATCACTTTGACATCTTTATATTTACTTTCTATTTTCTCAATAATCGGATGCATCATTTTACAAGGACCACACCAAGTTGCATAAAAATCAACTAATACCAATCCTTTTTTGATTTCTTCATGAAAGTTTTGATCTTTTAGTTCCATAAAATTCCTCCTATCTATATTGATTTATAATATTATCGATACCTAAAACATCAATTTTACCAGCATCTACTAGTTTGGAAACATAGTCTGCTGTAATTACTTTATGTTTTAACATAATCTCAATGGCTTCTCTGTTTAATGTTTCTGAATCATCTTGATCTGTATATCCTTTACCAACTTCATAAATATCGTTTACCGTCGTTACAATTCCATCCGCAAAACCTGACATTAATGGCGTCGATTTCAAAATCTTATCTGTCAATTTACTCTCATTAAATGCCTTGATATTAAACATTGGTTGATGAAATACTAAAAGGATAATAAAGATTACTAAGAAGCCTTCAATGAGTCCTGCTACTAATCCTAAAATCTTAGATGGTAATGCTAAAATCACTGTCATACGAAGCAATTTTTCCAAAACACCAGTCATAGCTAATACAAGTTTTAAGACCACTTCTAATAACGCCAAGATAATGAAAAAAGCAATCAGTTGATAGAATAAAATATTTAATGCTGTGACTCCATGATATACACCACCAAATTTAAAAAATGGTAAATGGAGACTTAGAAATTCTGCTAATGGATTTTTGAGATTAAAAGCAAGAATTAATACAATAATAAATCCAACCGTCCCTACAATCTGCCGAATTCCTCCTCGTTTCATTCCTGTTACTCCAAACAATACAATTCCTAATATAATTAGTATGTCTACAATATTCATTTATTTTCACTACTCCTTCTATTATTATTATACCGACTTTGAATAGGATTTACAACTAACAAAAGTTAAAAAATATCACTTCTAGCCTATTTCCACTAGAAAACTGAATTTCTAAATATATTTTTTCTAATTTTTAATATTTTACGGTATAATATAATTATAGAAACGAGGGATTTTATGAACGTAGTCATTCGAGTTAGTGATGAAACAAAAGAAAAGATGATAAAATACTATGAAGATAAGAAACGCGATAAAGTAATTCCTTATGTCGTATTTCAAGCACAAGATGAGGATACAGTGATTACAATGTATGAAAGTGGAAAAGTAATGTTTCAAGGTGTAAGTGCAGATGTAGACAGTACTATGTGGAAAGAAATGGATGGACAAACGGGAGAAACAGAAGAACAAAAAACTAAGAGCTTTCAAAAATATCATAATTGTTCTTCGATTGGTTCTGATGAAGTTGGAACTGGAGACTATTTTGGTCCTATCGTTGTAACTGCAAGTTTCGTAAAAAAGAGTGATGTTGAATTTTTAGAAAAACTAGGAATTCGCGACTCTAAAAAAATTAATGATGAAACCATTTTAAAAATTGCCCCTGAAATTGCCAAACGAATCCAATATAAAAGTATCATTCTAAGTAATAAAGAGTATAACGAAAAACATGGAAGCGATCATAATATGAATAAAATCAAAGCCATCCTTCATAATAAAGTTCTCTATCAACTAGTTCATGAAGTAACCGATGATTATGATTATATTATCGTCGATGAGTTTGCGAGAGAAGCACGTTATTATGATTATATTAAGGATTCTACTCAAATTCAAAGAGGAATCACTTTTATGACAAAAGCAGAAGATAAAAATCTCGCAGTTGCCTGTTCTTCTATCATTAGTCGCTATCTATTCTTAAAAGAATTTGATAAGTTATCAGACAGTTTACATATTCCTCTTCCAAAAGGTGCGGGACCAATAGTAGATTCTATCGGAGAAGAAATTGTTCAAAAGTTTGGAGAAGAAAAGTTAAAAGAAGTCGCCAAATATAATTTTAAAAACACGGAACGCATTTTAAAAACTTGTATCTTTTAGTACAAAAACTTCCTAAAACAGGAAGTTTTAACATTTTACTAAGTTTCTAAGTCTTCGGATGACTTTTTTTTCAATTCTAGAAATATAAGATTGGCTGATTCCTAGAAGGTCCGCTACATCCTTTTGTGTCATTTCTTTTCTACCCATTAAACCATATCGAAGCATAATAATTTCTTTATCTCTACTTTCTAACTTATTAATCTCCTGCATCACTAAATCGCGCTCTGTTTCTTTTTCTAACCCCTTCGTTACAATATCAGGTTCTGTTCCTAAAATATCTTCTAGATGCAATTCATTTCCATCGGCATCAAAGCTTAATGACTCATCAAAGCTTACCTCTGTTCGTACCCTTTTATTCTTCCGTAAATACATTAAAATTTCATTATCAATACATCTAGATGCGTACGTTGCTAGTTTGATATTTTTATCTTTACTAAATGTTTTAATTCCCTTAATTAATCCAATCGTTCCAATACTAACTAAATCTTCTAAATCTACTCTCGTATTTTCATATTTTTTAGCCAAAAATACAACCAATCTTAAGTTATGTTCAATGAGCTTATCTCTTGCAAATGGATCTCCATCACAAGAAAGTTCAATATAAAATTCCTCCTGTTCCTTCTTTAATGGCTCTGGTAGTCGATCTACTGCCCCTACATAAAATAATGCATTCTCTTTCTTTGTAAATGAAATTATCAATAAAAGTATTCCTATCATGACCTTCCTCCTCTTCTTTAATATATGATAGATATTTTAATTATAGAAATTACTTCGCCCAAAATCTGTCGAATACTAGGTATCTTCTAAAATTTCATCCCCTTGAAGAATCATTTGCATTCCTTCAATTTGAAATGGTTCTTTACTAAATCCTACTAAAACTTTTACAAGTTCTTTTTCTCCATCAATTACCATTTTGTCAAAGAAAACGCAAGGAATAATTCCATGGATTCCTAAACCTTGATATGGAACATAAATGACCTTCTGTTTCTTGGAAAAGTGATAGGAAGGATCATAAAGAAGATGAACTGGTCTTTTAGTGATTGGGTCATATAGTTTATTGCCTGTATCTAAATATCCTGTATATGGATATTTCTTTTTGCCTTCGATGAGTTCGATTTTATAAATATTGGTATTTCTTTTCTTCCGCTTCATGCTTCCTCTTACATAACCATATAAAATTAGTGGAGCACCAAGCAATAAAAATAAAATGGGAATATTTTGGTTTTTAGTATTGGAAACAAAGAGATTTCGAACCACCTCGTAGGAGAACTCTAAATGAAAGTAATAAAGAAATCCACCAAGTAAGATACTAATAAAGTATAAGTATGCCAAATTATAGAGGGTTTCTTTTAAAGTATGAAAAGAAAAACAGACAAGAACCATGAGAATGGAAAGAATGGTCTTAAACAAGAATAATTCTGTAGAATTTAACTTAAACAATAAAAAAATAGTACTACTACTACCAACAAGGCCACCAAGCACAATTCTTTTTGCTTTGACACTTCTTTTTAATACAACACTGACTGCCCATAATAATAAACTATCTAAAAAAAAATTCAATAAAAAAACTAGGTCCAAGTATACATTCATTCTTCTTCACCTAGTCTTATTTTAAAATAATTCTTTTTCTGAATTTGTCGAAAAGCAAAAAGAAAACGCTTATTATTCAGCGTCCTTTTTACTAACTTCTTCTTTTCCTTTGTAGAAACCACATGCTGGGCAAACTCTATGTGGACGAATCATTTCTCCACAATTTGGACATTTTGTCGTTCCAACAGCTGTTAGTGCATTGTGACTTCTTCTCATTCTCTTTCTAGTTTTAGATACTTTTCTGAATGGTACTGCCATGTTATCACTCCTCTCCCCACATATTCACTAATTCACCAAAAGGATTATTTGTATTCTTTGATTCCTCTTCGGTTACCAATTTCCAACCATCCCCTTGATATTCGCTGAAATCAGTGACTTCTGTTTGTTTCAAAGGAACTTCTAATACAATATTTTGCCACAAAATATCTGTAATATCAAGCATTTTTTCATCATTTATAAGGTTTTCATCTAAAAATTCTTCAAACTCAAATGAAAATGGATAATCAATATTCTTAAGACTAATTGCATCTTCAATTTGCATCTTCTCTGTGATGATACCTGATACTACAACCGTATCTTCTTCTAAGTGACATTCTCCTTTTACTGTTACTGGTTCTATGTTTTTAATTTCAGAATTCTTTAAATAAGAATCCGTAAAAACAACTGTTTTCTCAAAGGTTATGGTTTCACTTTGGGAATTCATGAATTCTGATAAATCAATAATCATAGAATCACCACCGCTTATTCATTATACAGTATATCTTTTATTTTTTCAATCATTTTTTATTTTTATGAATATTTCTTTATCTTAGGGGCTTGTTGATCGGAATCTAACTCCTTTGGGTCTTTTTCCTTACAATCTATATAATACTGAAACATTCTTTCATAAAATACTTTCATCCCCGCCAAGTGAAAAATTGGAGTAATTGGTGACTTTCTTCTAGAATCCATTCTAATTTCCGTATGAAGAGGTGTACTTTCAAACCTCGAAGTATCCGTAAACGCTACACTAAATGCAATTGGTACTTCTTCTTTAAAGGTATGATAAATCTTTCCTGCCAACTCACAGTTCATATTATTACAATATTTATATCCAATTTCCTCATCTTCCGTTAATATAGGGTCTAATAAAATTCCATCTACTTCTCCCTGACTCAGCAAATCACGAATGGTATCTAACACACTTTCTTCATGATAACAACGCCACTGAGCCATGGCACCACCACAATTGCTTCCTTTTAAAAAGATAAATTCTAGTTTTTCTGAAATTTGATTCTTTTCCTGATATTCTTGCGCATAGCTTTCCATCGCTTTACTCTCTTCACAATCAAATGATCCATGGCGCCAATTTTGATCAATTGTCCTTTCAATTACTAATATCTTCATAGCTTCTCCTTAATGAAAACGGTATTTTTTCTCCCGCTTCTATATGGCTATATTTTAACACAAATTCTTCCGTTTTACTAGTCTTTTCTTTTCTATATACGATAAATTTCAATAAAAAAAAGAAACTTTTCAGTTTCCCTAAACTTCAGCAAGTATATCAAGTATATCACAACAAATGTTTTTTTCAATATTTTTTTAGTTTTAATTAAGTATTCTTTTTATGCT
>DLAC01000006.1:0-1556 GCA_002493865.1 Caryophanales bacterium UBA7057 | reverse complement strand
CTATTTCTTTTGAATTTACCATGTTCGTAATTGCAACAATTTTACTTTGAGAAATATCATTTTATTTTTCAATTTTTATGCTTCCCTCATTATTTGTAATTAAATAATTATATCTAAGTTATATTAATGTCAAAAAATTCTAATAATTTCTTCTTCATTTCTATATAATCATCCCCATCATTTTCACAATAACTGTATCCAGATGATTCACAATTTAATTCAACATAATCATATTTCATAATCTCTTTAATATACAAATCGGCTTGTTTATAGTCGAATAAAACATTTGCAGTATTTACAGATATATTAAAATGTCCATATTTAGCACTAGAAAATATATAAGTGTTTTTCATATTAGGTCTTGGGGCTTTCTTTAGAAAAGCGATATATTCAAAATCAGAATTTAGAGGAGTTAAACCCCCATAATAATTAACATAATCGCCCATCCAATATGATATTAAATCGTATATTTTAATACTATCTCCATTAGCAATTTCCTTTCCTTTATATACATCTAGTACCTTAACCTGATTAATAATCCCATATCCATAAATTATGGCATCTTTTTCTATTTTAATTCTTAATACATAATCTGAATTTTCAATCAATTCATTAATATTACTAATCTTCTTATCATCTATTAATACAGATTTTATCTTTATGAATTTTTTATTATTATATATTTCTGCGGATGGAATACTAAAATACCTTACAGTTGATATAAACTTCTGATAATCAGTATGATAAATAAAATTTTTTCCAATGATTGCGCTTACAGAAAACAAAACAACAATACCTATACAACTATATCTTAAAAACTTAATCATATTTACTCCTTTTTATCTGAAACTCTGCCGTTTGCTATATAAAAAACTTGATCACATAGATAATCTAAGTCATCTTTGTTATGACTAGCCAATAAAATTATTTTGTCTTGTTTTTTTAATTCCAAAATAATACTATGTAATTTTTTTATAGATATTTCATCTAGACCATTCGTTGGTTCATCAAAAATAATTATTTTCTGATCCTCCATGATTGCTTGTGCAATTCTTAACTTTTGTTTCATTCCCAATGAATATTCTTTATATTTCTTATTTCTTACATCATATAATTCCATTTTCTTTAGGATATCATCAATATAATTAGTATCTTTTTTGTGATTAATTCTGTATAACATATCAAGATTATCAAACCCAGATAAGTATGAGTAAAAATTTGGAGTCTCAATTAGGATTCCAAAATTTCTTAAATCATAATCAGTATTAATGATTGAAGTTTTATCAATTAATATGTCTCCTTTTGTCGGTAATATTAGCGTTGAAATAGCACAAAACAACATGGTTTTCCCTGAACCATTTCTACCATAAAAACCGTAAACCTTTCCACTACAGAGTTTTAAATTAATATTATCTAAAATTACCCTTCCATTTATTGTTTTTGTATAGTCTTTAACCAGTAAATCCATTTTTTATACCTCCTAAATCTAATTTTTTATATAGATATTTTATAAAAATATATAAAAACATCAAAGTTAAAATATTAAACATATTGAA
>DLAC01000020.1:38886-40935 GCA_002493865.1 Caryophanales bacterium UBA7057 | reverse complement strand
TAATTGAGTAAATAGCCTGCAATCATCGTATCAAAATTGCAATTTTTAATATCAAATCCTTCCCGTTTTAAAACATACCAAAGTTTCTTTAAATCATAAGTATATTTTTCTTCGTTTCCTAAAAACAAGTTAGGATTTTCTTTTAATAAGTCAAACGGAAGATAAAAACTTGCATTTTCCCCATAAATACCAAACCCAATGGCCGGTACTTTATGATAATTTTCTCCTAGTACCTCTAAATAAATAGCATATTTATCAGGTAAATGTAAATCTTGAATAGAATCTAAAATAACAACCTCCAATTCCTTTTGTTGATTCTGTCTAAGTGTTTCTTCCTTAATATCTAATTTTTTAATTAAAGAGTAAAACTCTAATTCTTCTAAAATTTTTATATATTCTAAAGCATCAATTCCAGAATAACGAATATGTTCTAGTTCTGTGTCAATTGGAACCTCTCGATAAATAGTTGCGATATCTCTGCTCATATAGGCATTTTCTTTATCAGCAATTAATTTTTCCTTCGTTTTTCCTTTAATCTCTTCAATATGTTCATATAAATTATCCAGTGTCTGATACTGACTTAAAAGTTGGATGGCTGTTTTTTCACCAATCCCTTTGACTCCTGGAATATTGTCACTAGCATCTCCCATTAATGCCTTTAAATCAATCATACCAATGGGTTCTACCTGATATGTTTCTTTAAACAATGCTCGATCCATTCGAATAAACCCGGTTTGTTTGAGTAGTTTTACATCTACTTCATTACTGATTAACTGTAGTAAATCCTTATCACTACTAATAATCGTCGCATTAAACTCTGGATTTTCTTCTACCTTTTTCGCAAATGTTCCAATGATGTCATCGGCTTCATAGTTATCAATTTCAAAATAGTGAATCCCCATGGCTTCACAAATCTGCTTGGCAACTGGAAATTGTTGCTTTAAATCATCTGGAGTTTCATTTCTTCCACCCTTATAATCCTCATACTTTTCATGACGGAAAGTCTTTCCCTTATCAAACGCAATCATCATATATTCAGGCTGCTCTTCATTAATAATTTTATTGATCATATTAATAAATCCATAGACTGCATTCGTTGGAAATCCCTTGGAATTTCTCATGATATTTCCTGTATAACTAGTCGCAAAATAACTGCGGAACAATAAATTATTTCCATCTACCAAAATTACTTTTTTCATGATTATCACCTATCCATCTTTATTATATCATAGCACAGATTTTAAACCAATCTATTTCCTTCGGAATTGATTCTTTGAATCTCTGACTTAAAACATTTGTTTGACAAAGAAACAAGGCTATGATAAGATGAAATAAAAAGGAGGAATTATATGGAAAAACTAACAAAGCGACAAGAGGAAATTTTGGATGCATTAAAGAAAATTCTTGCTTCTAAAGGATACCCACCGACGGTTCGTGAATTAGGAGAAATGGTAGGACTTTCTTCTCCTGCAACAACTCAGTTTCATTTAAATCAACTTGCGATTAAGGGATACATCAAAAAGGATAATTCTAAAAATAGAACGATTGAACTCCTAGTTCCTAATGAATATGCAAAAGACAACGAAAAGGTTGTAGATGTTCCCCTACTTGGAAAAGTAACGGCAGGAAACCCAATCGAAGCAATCGAAGTTCCCGATGAATATTTTACACTTCCTACTAGCTTAGTTCCTCAAAAAAAGGAAGTATTTACCCTACGTGTCATGGGAGAATCAATGATTAATGTCGGAATTTATGATGGGGATATCATTATTGTAGAAAAATCATCCACTGCAAACAATGGAGATACCGTCGTTGCAATGACAGAGGAAAATGAGGTAACGGTGAAAACATTTTATAAGGAAAATGGCTATATTCGCTTACAACCGGAAAATGATTTTATGACACCGATCATTCTACCAAATGTAACAATCCTAGGAAAAGTGATTGGACTTTATCGTAAATTATAAAACAAAAAAGGGACCTACAATGGTTCCTTTTCATTTACCTATTTTTTAATGACTTCACGAATGATATGACTCGTAATCAATA
>DLAC01000020.1:0-38564 GCA_002493865.1 Caryophanales bacterium UBA7057 | reverse complement strand
AATCATATCATCTGTCGCAATAATTTGGCGATTTTTATTACTCTCATTCACTACATCATGATCTACTAAGATCAGTTCCCCTACACCTGAGCGAGCTAAGGACTCTACGGTATAACCTCCAACANNTCTCTTACAAACTTTCTTAATTTCTTGGCAATTGGATCATATTGTGTTTTGGTAAGTGTGGTAATTTCCAATTGACTTGGATCTAATCGATTACCTGTTCCCATACTCGAAATGAGCGGAATTTTATGTTCTAAACTGTAAAGAATTAAGGCTTGTTTGGTAGACAATGTATCACAGGCATCTACGATATAATCTATTTGGTAAGAATCTAATATGGATATGTTTTCAGGGTTTAAAAATGCATCTACCCTAGTGACATGACATTCTTTCGAAATGGAGGCAATTCTCTTTTGAAAAGCATCCACTTTTTTATATCCAATCATATCATCTGTCGCAATAATCTGGCGATTTTTATTACTTTCATTTACTACATCATGATCTACTAAGATTAGTTCCCCTACACCTGAGCGAGCCAAAGACTCTACGGTATAACCTCCAACACCACCAAGACCTACAACTAAGATATGAAGTTTTTTTATTTTTTCTACATTTTCTTTTTGTATGAGTAGTTCTAAACGATCAAACACAAAACCACCACCAATTTTTCAAAAATAAAAAGTCCAGGAGGGCGATTAGTCGGCGATAAAACCTGCATTTTTACAGGTGGGTGTCCATACGTAATCCTTAGGATTCCTTTACCAAATGGAAAGGCATTCAACACAGACTACTGATCAAGACTCCCGTATCGTCATATTAGTCGGTTTTATATGTGACCTACTCGCATCTCCTAGACAACTTTAGTATATCACACTTTTTGAAATTTCATACACTTTTTGATCATTTTTTTATAATTTTAAACTTGTCCCATTTTTTGGAAACTATTTTCCCCTTCTTTCATAAAGTATATTAGGTGATGATCATGTACTATAATTATCATGATATTTCTTTATATTATGAAAAACACGGAAATCAAGGAAAACCCATTATGATTCTCCCAGGATGGGGAGATACAAGGCCCACTTTTCAAAATTTGGTTTCTGCCCTATCCGTATTTTCTACTGTTTACATCATAGATTATCCAGGATTTGGCAATACAAAATTCCCGAATCATTCGATGACCATTTTTGACTATGCCGATATGATTCACTCTTTGATTGTCGACTTAAATTTAGAAAATGCTCTTCTGATTGGACACTCTTTTGGTGGGAGAATTCTAACGCTTTTGGATGGTTATTATCACTACAAGCATTCTCATTTTATATTCATAGACTGTGCGGGCATTCGTCCCAAAAAAACATTGGAAGGATGGATAAGAGGAAAATGTTATCAATTCCTAAAAAAGGTTGGACATCTTCTACCCTCTAAAACAAAGAAAAAATATGCTTCTTGGTTATTTCAAAAATTTGCATCTCCTGATTATCAAGCCCTCCCAGAAAATATGAGAACTACATTTCAAAATGTTGTCAATACAGATCTTTTCTACTATTTAAGAAAAATGAAAGCAAGAGTTTTACTCATTTGGGGCGAACATGATACTTCTACTCCTTTAAGTGATGCTGAAAAAATGAAAAAAGAAATTCCCAATTCAGAATTGATTGTTTTAAAAAATTTAGGACATTTTCCCTACCTAGAACGACCAAATTGGGTATATCAAATCATTATGGCACACCTTGAAGAGATTCACTTTTTCAGTCCAAAAGAAAAAACGGATTCCTCCGTTTAAAATACAATATGTTCTTTGACATAGAGAATCGCGTCCTCTATCGACATAGTAATTTGTTCCATCGTATCACGATCACGAATCGTTACCGTTCCTTCATTTAACGTATTATCATCAATCGTCACACAGTAAGGTGTACCCACTACATCCTGTCTACGATAACGCTTTCCAATATTTCCAGACTCATCATACATAGTCATAACTTCTTTTGAAAATTTCTCGTATACTTCTGTTGCTTTCTCACTATGATATTTTTTTAATAATGGTAAAACGGCCACTTTATAAGGTGCAATAAATGGATGAAAATGCATCACTTCACGTGTCGTTCCATCTTCTAGGGTTTCTTCTTCATAAGCGTGATCTAAAAGTGCTAAAACGGCTCTGTCACACCCTACTGTAGATTCAATAATATAAGGAATATATTTTTCATTCGTCTCAGGATCTAAATATTCTTGAGACGTTTTTGAATATTCTTGATGACGACTTAAATCATAGTCCGTACGATTATGCGTTCCATTGATTTCCCCCCAACCAAAATTAAATTGGTATTCGATATCACAGGCTTCTTTCGCATAATGTGCTAGTTTTTCATGATCATGAAATCTAAGTTTTTCTTCTGGTAAACCTAAATCCATAAAGTACTTCTTCGCATATTCTTTAAAATATTGATAAAGTTCACTATCCGTTCCCTCTTTACAAAAAGTTTGATATTCCATCTGTTCAAACTCTATCGTTCGGAAAGTAAAGTTTCCTGGTGTAATCTCATTTCGGAATGCCTTTCCAATTTGCCCAATACTAAAAGGTAATTTCGTTCTCATAGAGCGACTCACATTTAAGAAGTTAACATATTCTCCCTGTGCATTTTCTGGACGCAAATAAATTTTATTTTTACTGTCTTCGGTCACTCCACGATAAGTTTCAAACATCAAATTAAACTGACGAATTTCAGTATAATCACTTTTTCCGCATTTGGGACAAGGAACTTTATGTTCCTTAATATAGGCAATCATCTCTTCTTGCGTCATTCCATCCGCATGGGCATTTTCATCAAAATCATCAATTAAATTATCTGCACGATGTCTACTTTTACATGACTTACAATCAATTAATGGATCGGAAAAGCTTGCGACATGACCACTTGCCTCCCATACTCTAGGATGCATTAAAATGGCAGCATCTACTTCATAAGCATTAGGTCTTTCTTGGATAAATCTTTTTCTCCAAGCGTCCTTTACATTGTTTTTTAAACGAGATCCTAAAGGACCATAATCCCAAGTATTGGCAAGTCCTCCATAAATCTCACTTCCCTGAAAAATAAATCCATATTGTTTACATAGATTCACTAATTTTTCCATCGTTAATTTACTTTTTTCCATTGTTTCCTCCTAAAATTAAAAAACTTCTAGAACAAATATAGGGACGAAAAATATTTCCGCGGTTCCACCCTATTTATTCTAGAAGAATCTCTTTTTCTGTATTGCTCCGACTGTTCCAAGGTCATCATCACATTTCTAGTATTCATTGTACTGTGTCTTTATTTATCTGTCAATATTAAAACCAAAAATAGATAAAATATGACAGGATAAAGACAATGGTTAAGCCGATATAAACGAACACGATAAAGGCTGTATAAGCAGATAAATAGCAAATATTCGCAATCGTTTGCAGTGGTTTCAATTCTAACAATTTAAAGTAAGAATCACGTCTTAGTAACACAATCGTTAGAATCAGTGCTAATAAACTTACACCCATAGATAACTTAAATCCTGGTGGTGTAAATGTTAGTTTGATTTCATTCATTCCCTCTTCTAAAGGAATTCCGATGAAATTATCAAATACTTTTTCAGTTTGGATATTTTTACCATTTACTTTTCCTTGATATCCATTACTATAAGAAACTGGAATGAATAACGTTTGTTTTTCTTTAGAATCCACTTGAATCATAATTTTATTTTTCTTGTACTCAATTTTTAATGGTACTTGATTTTCTTCTAAGAAAGATTCATATTTTTCTATATCCATCGTTGCCAAAGTGATATTATCTAACTCAACATCCCATAATAATTCAATTTTAACATTGACTTCTTCCTCTTCAAAGGTACCTAAGTTAATGACTCCATTATCCTCTTCTGTAATTGCATGTTCTCTAAATAGTTTGTCGTTTACATAAATATTAAAATGTTGATAGATATCTAAGTTAATATTATTATCTAAGTCTTTTAATATTTCCAAATATAAAACTTGCTTTTTCCCAACAGGAATTGTCTGCTCTATATAATTATATGCATCTTCATCGATGATTTGATAAGAAGTCTTATCCTCTTCCTGACTCGTTTTGATATTATTGAGTGACCAATCATCAAAAGTCGTAAAGATACAATCATTGGTATTTTCAATTTTTTGATACATTTGATTTTGAATTTCAAATGAGTTTTTAGAATCCTTTGTATCAATATCATCTTTTATAAAATATCCATAAGAAGGTTTAATTTTATTTTCGTATAGATTTACATCTTTATATTTTCCAACAAATTGATAGTATGGATCATCAACAGGATCTAATGACATTAGATAATAATTTGCAAGGATGGCATCACTAAATAATGTACCACCTTTAGAAAATGTTTTAACCCAAGAGGAAGAATATCCAAGTCTCTTTAAATTCTGCATATTATTACGATCAGTCAAAGAAGTAAAATGATCTAGGGTGTGATACTTCATTACCATTCCACTATTGGTAATAAAATGATCCGACAGGTTTTTTACCCTATAATAGTCACCATCGCGATAAGTCTTGGAAATTTCCATCAAGCTTTCATATTGACCCATCAGTTCTCTTTGTGTAAAGTCAATTCCAAAATATAAAAGTCCATTCGCAATGATATGTGTGAATAAAATGGTTGCCATCAAACAAGTTCTTGTTTTATTCCAAGAAGTTGTAAATCGATAAATAAGATAACAACAAACGATAGATAAAAATGTTGTAAAGATTAAAAATATTAATAACTTATGATCTCCTGAAATACTTAATCGATCTAATCTAATTTGAAAGTTTGTATAATTCTTCTTTGTGAGATAAATAATTACCAAACTAGAAAGCAAAGTAACTCCACCTGCGAAAATGGATAGTTCCTTTCTCTGTTTTTTTGGTTTTTTTTCATTCTCCAGTAGAAGCAGATATCCATAACAAGCACCAATCACTAATAAGAAAATGGTAATAAATCCAAAACGATATGGAAAGAAGGCATAAGAACCAAAATGCCAAACCTTATTAATTGGTTCAATGATAATTGGAATCCCAACAATCAAGAAATTAACTAACAGCCACAAAGAAAATTTCGAATCTTTTTTATGATATTTGATTAAGAAAAGAATTCCTAGATAGACAATTCCACCAAACATAAAGAAAGATAATTTATCTGTTAACGGTCCCGTTTTAGAATTCAGCATCTCAATTAATCTTGAATTTAAACGAGAGGAAACAGAAATTTGCATATAAGATGGAATTAAAACAATGAAAGAAATTAACACGCTTAAAATCGTTGTCACTCCGAGTGCTAAAATTCCTTTTTTTCTTTCCTCCTTCTCTTTATAAATTAAAAGATAAATATAAGAAGAAAGGAAAACAAAAAGGACAACCATAATCGATACATAGAAATTACAAACCAAAGATGCAGTTAATACTACAATATACCAAATTGGTTTTTCTAAATCGAGAACCTTTTTTAATCCAATCATCAATAATGGAAATAAGTACATGACATCAAACCATGGTGTAATTTGATACATGGATAAACTATAACCAGAAAAAGCATAACAAAGTGCTAGAAAAATACTTAAACTACTTGGTAATTTTTTAAAATATGTGCGAATAAAGTAAAGACAAGTTAAACTAGAAAGTAAAATTTTTAAAGCAACGACAATAGAAACTGCTAAATAGATATCCCCTCTTGGAAACAGTAATAAAATAAAGGTAATTGGGCTTAATATATAGTAGCATAAAATTCCAAAAAAGTTGATTCCACCACTCGTTGTAAAATTAACAAAGAGTGAGCTTGCACCTCTAAAACTGTCATAGAAGTGATAATAAAATGCCGTAATTTGATCATGCATATCACCCCAAATCAATGAATTTTTCCCAAACGGAAAAATACCTTTACTTATAAAAATAAAGATGAAAATCGCCAATACTAAGATTGTATTGATAATATATGGTTTCTTATCATTCTTTTTCATTTTTGTACCTCTATCCTATTTTACTAATATTCTCTAAGAATTTTTTACTCCTCAAATAGAGTCCAGAATATCTTTCATAATAATCATCAATAAATTCATTGAGCTCTTTTAATGAATCCTCTTTAATTTCTAGTTTTGTAATTTTAGAAATATCTAAGTAATAAAACAAGCGAATTAACTTGATTGTCTTATCACTATAAATCTTTTCATTATGATAGCAATTCTTGCACAAATAACCCCCAGAAGATGCGTCCATCGTTACAATTTCCGTTTGGTTTCCACAAATACTACAACAGTCTAACACAGGACGAATTCCCAAGAAGTTTAAGTATTTTAACTCAAGAATATTTGTTAATGCATGAGTATTATATCCTTCGTTCATTTTTTCTAGCGTTGCGATTAATAAAGGATAAATTTCATCATTTTCTGTATGCTTTAGGACTTGTTCTGTCAAATCTAGTAGAAAACTAGCATAACTGATTTTTTCAATATCACTTTGTAAACTTAGAAATGTATTCTTAATATCTACACTTGTTAATACTGAAATACCTTGCTCTTTATAGTAAAGATGGAAGTCCCCATAAGTAAAGATAGTACTTACACTACGAAGTTTGCTTTTAATATTTCGACATCCCTTCGACATTATACTAATCATTCCGTAGTCTTTTGTCAATACTTTTAGTATTTTACTAGATTCACTATAGTTCGTTTCCCCTAGGATAATTCCTTCCGTCTTTACTAAATTCATCATTTCACTTCTTTTCTTTGATTTGCTTAGATAAATTGTAATAATTAATGTTACCAGTTTCTTTAAATAAATTCCATAAAATATTTTTCATTTTTCTTCACCCATTAAAATAATGGTGTATTTTTTAAAAATTTATTCACTTATTTTTTATTTTCTTAATTTTTAATTAGAATCATTTAAGTCATCTAAACCTAATTCCTTCAGATACCGCTCACGATCTCTCCAATTATCAATGGTTTTAACAAAGTTTTCTAGATACACTGTTTTACCAAAATATTCTTCTAACTCTAGTCTAGCAGACATTCCTATCTTTTTTAACATACTTCCATTCTTTCCAATGATAATCTTTTTTAGACTATCTCGATCTACAATAATCACTGCATTGATAATGACTTTATCCTTCGCATACTCTATTTTTTCAACACAACAAGTAACCGCATGAGGAACTTCTTCTTTGGTAAGTCTTAATACCTTCTCACGAATAATTTCACTGACATAAAAGGAAGTAGATATATTGGTAAATGTATCATCTTCAAAAATTTTACCCTCATTTGGCAAATAATTCTTAATCGTTTTTAAGAGAGAATCAATGTTATCACTTTTTAATGCAGAAATAGGATAAATATCTGCAAAATCATAAAGATCTTTATATTCATTGATTTTTTCTAATAGCTTGTCCTTTTTAATCGCATCTACTTTATTCAAAACCAAAATAATTGGAATCTCCTCTTCTTTAATTTTGTCTAGTATAAATTGATCTCCCTTTCCAAATCCTGTACTGACATCGATTAAAAAGAGAATCAAATCCACATTATCGGTACTAGAATAAGCCTTTTTATTTAAAATGTTCCCGAGTTTATTGATTGGTTTATGAATTCCTGGAGTATCTACAAAAATAATTTGACTATCCTGATCTTGATATACTCCTTGAATAATATTTCTAGTAGTTCCAGCTTTATCTGAAGTAATTGCGAGATGTGCTTCTAAAAAATTATTGAGTAAGGTGCTTTTTCCTACATTCGGACGTCCTACAATACTTACAAACCCACTTTTCATTTCAAGTCCTCCTCTTGAAATGGATAAGTGCATAATTCTTCTAAGGAAAACTTTTTCTTATTTCCATCATCCGTATAACTGATAATCTCTATTGTTTTAGGTGTATATTCCAGTAAGGCTTGTCTACATATAAAACATGGCGTAATATTATTTTTACTTTTACTATAAATATGAATTCTTACAAAATCTTCTTTTTGATATCCCTGCGCAAGTGCCTGAAAAAGTGCATTTCTTTCTGCACAAATACCCGCTGCTGGAGAAGATGTTTCTACGTTTACACCTTGAAACAAGCTACCATCCTTGCATTCTAAAATACAGCTAACAGGAAATGAATAATATTTGCTTTGAGAATGACTAGATAACTCTCTTAATTTTTCAAGCATAACTTCCTCCTATAATAATTCGATAATTTTTGGAACAAAGATAATTCCAAGAACGAAAATAAACATGATAATAAACAAGAATACTGCTCCTGAAACCGTATCTTTCGCAATCTTTGCTAGATGATTTTCTTCTGTTGTCACTAAATCTGTTAAGGCTTCGATGGATGTATTTAACATCTCAGTTGCCATTAAAACACCAGCACTAATAACAATTGCAAGTAATTCTGGAATCGTTACCGGAAATAATAAACAAAGTCCAAAAATAATCAGTATAAAAATCATAATGAGTAAAAGATTCCATTCCTTTTCAATCGCATAAATAATTCCATCTACCGCATGTCGATATTCATTTTTATATCTTTTTATCTTACTACCCGTATCTTTTCTTCTTTCCTTTTTCATAATTAGCCTCTCTTAATTCCAAATTCATCTAAAATTTCTTCTTGTCTTCGAAACATAACTTCTTCTTCATCCTTCTCCATATGATCATACCCTAGTAAATGGAGAAATCCATGAATGGACAAAAAACAAATTTCTCTTAAGAAACTATGCCCATATTCGATTGCCTGTTCATGTGCTTTGTCTAAACAGATATAAATATCTCCTAACAATCTTACATTTAAATCAATTGTTTTATTGTCCTCTAATGCAAAACTAATGACATCGGTTACTCGGTCAACTCCACGATAGGTTCGATTTACTTCTTGAATCATGTCTTTTCCTACAAAAATGATATTAAACTCAGCATTTTCAACATTCTCTTTTTTACAAGCAAAGGCTAGTAAATTCTGTAATACTTTAATTTCTTCTTCTAAGTTTTCTTCTGTTTGATTAAATATTTCATAATGATTTTCCATTATATAATCACCACCCATAGGTACCCTACTAAAACTCCAATTAGGACAAGAGATAAAATATTTAAGAACCATCGATTCAAGAAAATTCTAGGTAAAGAATCCCCTATTTTACTAAGTAAACGATAAATTCCATATCCAATCATTCCACCAATAATATTTAAAATAATATCATCAATATCAAAGACACGTCCAATCGCAAGTTGTGTCGTTTCGATGGTAATGGATGCAAAAGCAATCAAAGAGAAAGCATAATACTTATTATCCATCTTTGTAAAATAAGATGCAAAAAAGCCATATGGCATAAACATAAGTAAATTCCCAATTACATTTTTAAAAAACAACCTACTCCCAAAGGAATATCTGAGAATCTCCCTTAAAGGAACTAAATTAAAATGATTATCAAAAGAAGAAACTAATGGATCTTCAAAGGTAACAATTTGGAATAAACATAACACATATATCATAAAGAAAAGCATTAATATTTCACGATAGAAGACAACTTCTTTTTGATTTTTAAGAATATCTGCAATTCTTAAAGATGAAATGACTAAGGTACAAATAATAATCATCGGCCAAGTAAACTCCATAACTCCCTTGACCGTATGATCTAATGGTGTTATCAACTAAATCACCTAACTTTCTTCAGCTATCTTCTCCTCTGGTGTTTTTTGATATGCTGTGATGTCTTCTTTTACTGTAAAGAAGACTACTATATCTATTTTACTATTTTCTTCCGTAATTTTCAAACTTTTTTCGTATAATATTTCAATATCACTGCCAAGCATATCTTGTAATTTTTCTCTGGCAATCGAAGATGCCTCTAGTAAGGCTAAATCCTTGGTATATACTTTCTCGCTTCGGACAATTTCTTCTTCCTCATTCCAAGAAATAGAAAGTGGCAAAATGGAGTTTTTGATTTCAAATAAGGAGGTTACTTTTTTCTGCGGATATGAATGAAATTGGAATAGATTCCACTTGCTAGAGAAGAATTGAACAGATAGGGATTTCTTCTTATTTCCCGTTTTCGTTTCTTCTTCGTAATGATATGGTAAAGAAACATTGACTGTATACCAAGTGGAAGCATAAACTCGTCCATTGGAACGAACCCTAGCCATGACTGTATCCTTATTTTTAATTTGACCGGAGATTAAAACATCTCCTTTTTTCACGTATTGATCTTTCGCCACTAAAATTGTACCATCCGATGCTTCGATTTGAAGAATTCTTCCATCTTTTTTGGCAATAATATCACGGGCTTCTTCCTCTTCTTTTTCTTCTGAATACTTTCTTTCTTCTACTTTTACAATATATTTAGTTCCAACTCTTTCAATCTCCATCCACTCAATTTGATCACGGTGATTTAAAATAATTTTTCTTACAATTTCTTCCTGCTTGTGAAAACTCTTTTGAAAATGAAGTGGTTCTATCCCCTCTTTCTTTAACTCTTCTCGAATCAAATCTCGAATTTCTTTCTTCACATGAACAACTCGAACATTAAAAATTAAATGAGAAAGAAATAGAATAAGTAAAATACCAATTGCCATAGATATTAGGAAAAAGTAATACTTCTTAACATAATACTCTAACTTTAACAGTCCATGATAACCAATGATATCAATTCTATAAATTGTTTTGATTTCTTTAATTTTTTTAAAGCCCTCTTGATCTATCCAAAGTATAACAGACGAATCTTCCCACTTTATCTTATACAGTTGCACTTTCATTCGATAAAGGGTTTTAATAAAACGGCGTATATCTTTTCCGGTGATTTTAATTTCATAGTAATTATACATTTTTCTCTTGTTTCAACTCGATGGTTTCTATATTTCCTTCAATAAGAATCTCACTATCTAGTAGTTTTTTAATTCTAAGATTTTTTCCATAGACAATGACATTTCCCTTGGAATAAGTTAAAGAAACCCTCTCTCGCTCCATATAATTAATTTTTAGATAATTTTTAATATTTACTGCTTCTTTTAAGTATAAAATTTGAAATTCTTCATCTAAAATATAATCCCTTAGAAAAGACATAGTATCACCTAATTAAATATATGAAAAAAAAGACCATTTAGTAGTCCCTTTTTTTAAACGAAAAGAAGAACAACAATTATTCCTAAAATAATTTCATTCTTCTTTATGCACAAACTAGGATTCAGTTTATCAATTTTTGTCAAATTCTCTGACTTTTCTAATGTTTTATATTTTTATTTCTGAACCGTATGGATTTCTTGTGAATTTTCTTGAGTTTCTACTTGTTCTAAACATTCAATAAATTCTTCCAATTCACTTTCATCCATGGATTCTATATAGGCCTGTGTTAATTCTAATTGTTTAGAGGTATTCTTTGTCGCAGTAAATCCACTAGATGCAGTAGTAATGGCTGCTGAAATACTACTCGTTCCTAAGATAGGACTTTCATCCATCGAATTTGTCCCAATAACACCGACTCCAGTTGCACTTAACTCTGTAGTCGTTAGGGAACTACTGAGTACAGAGGAAGATGGAATGATGGAACTCAATGACATAGAGGATCCTCCAAAAAAATTTTCTAAAAATAAACTTGTTACATGCATTCTATATACCCCCAATCTTTTTTTGCTTTGGTTCTTCTTTTATTTGTTCTGCTTGTCCCTTTTTGAAGTTATTAAATTGACGTTTCGTAGAAAAAGACATAAGTAGTTGCTCTGCCTCTATTTTTTCCTGTGAAACTGCAGAATGAGTACAAGGTAATTTCTCCTGACTTTCTATTGTATTTCTCATCATATGTAACCAAAGTGCTACATTCATTCTATATACCTCCAATCTTTTTTTGTTTTGGTTGTTCTTTCGTTTTTCTTAAATTCTCTAACTGCCGTTTCGCATAAGAAATCAATTGTTGCTTTTCTTCTTCCGTTTTTACCTGTTGAACAATTTGATGAATATTAGGTAACTCTATTTGATTTTCTATTATAGTCGATACCGGTTCTATTACTCTAGAAAGCAGAATCTGATTTTCGCTTTGACGAATTTCTTCTAATTCTTCTAATCGTTTTTTCATTCTTTCTTCTTGAAAACGACAAAGATTATAATTTTGAAGATTGATACACTCAAAATCTTTCACTAATCCTATCATAAAAACCATCATTAAAATAGGATAGATCATAGGAAAAATATTACTTAAAACAGGGAAACAAACTCCTAAAAGAATAAGAAATCCAAAATTTTTTAAAAATCCTATCTGATGAATTCTTTTATTTTTTTCTAAATACTCTATAAATTTCATTGGATGATTTGGATTATAGTGATAGTTTCGATTCTGTTTATAGGCGAGTTCCTTACGAAAAGCAAGTTTCATCATTTGATAATCATATAAAGATTTCTGCTTTTTCTTTTTACTTGGATGTTTCATAGCCTCTGAATAGTTTTTATCACACGCTGCTTCATACCAATCTTTCATATTGGGAAAGAACCTGTCAATTGCCCAATATCTTATATCTTCTATCAAGAATACCACTTTTTGAAATTGTTCTGCTCCAAGCATTCGATAAATCTTTTTCTTTTGTTGATTGGATAATTTTAATTTATCTTTCCATGAATGATTCTTAGTTTTTTCCTTTTCTTCTAGCATTTTTCCCTCACTCTTCTCAGATTTTTATTATATCAAAAGTTGATAGAAAAAGGAAAAAGATTCATAAATCGAATCCTATTTTTCAAATTATAGACTGCTTAACTTTTCTTTAATGATACTAGAAACTTCACCCATATCGGCTTTTCCTTTTAGAAGGGGTGTGACAGCTCCCATAATTTTTCCCATATCTTTCATAGAAGTTGGGTTTACTTTTTCAAAAGTTTCATCTATAATTTTTCTTATTTCTTCTTCTGATAATTGTTCTGGTAAATATTCATTCAATACATCAATTTCAAAGTTTGTTTTATCAATTAAATCTTGGCGAGCACCTTTTTCAAATTCTTTGATAGATTCTTTTCTTGTTTTAATTGCCTTACTTACTACTTCTATTAATAATTCTTCATTGATTTCCTTTTTTTGATCAATTTGTGCTTGCTTCATTGCTGCCTTAATTTCACGAACGACAGTTAATCTTTCTTTTTCTTTATTCTTTAATGAATCAATCATATCTTTTTCTAACTTTTCTATCATTATATATCCTCCTTATATTAGAAAAAGACTAAACAACTTAGTCTTTATTATTTCTTGCCTTATTTCTTCTTCGAGTATTTTTGATACCCTCTTTTTTTGCATTTCTTCTTTTTACTCCGGGTTTGTCATAACCTTCACGTTTTTTGCATTCAGAAGGGACTCCATCTCTAGCAACTTTTTGTTTAAATTTCTTTAATGCAAACTCAAGATTTCCATTTTTTACTGCCACCTGTGTCATATTTTCCCCTCCTTCCACGTTTTCTATGTTTGATTATAACGCATTATTCCTTAATTTTCAACATTTTTTTTGATTTTTATCAGATTTTCTATAGTTGAAATACGAAAAGAAAAAAGAAAAAAGAATCAATATTCGTATTCTGAATACCAAATATTGATTCCAAATCTTACCTGTTTACTAGGAAAAATAACATTCTAAATAGTGTCCCACTATACCTTCCTAACTGAAACATACATAATAATATGTAATTAAAAAGATAACAAAAGAACATAAACATAGTTGCCTTTCCTAAAATCGAAAGTACTAAAGATAAGTATTTCTTTATGGTATTGGACATATGTGATCAGATGCAATTCTTCGAATAGAAGAGCCAAAGCTTCTTCCTATCGCTGTGATTGTTTTTAGAATTGTAGAAAACGAATTAATTAAAGTTCCAGAAATACTAACTCCACCTACGATTTGCATTAAATCTTGATTCTCTACTTTTTGCATATCTTCCTCCTATCCACATTTTTCAGGATTGGCGATTCCCTCGAATACACCTACAATAAATGCACCTAAAGCAATCAATCCTCCAACAACCCAAAAAGAAACTCCGCCACCTCCGTGAATTTCTCTTAGATCTTTCTTTGATATTGTTTCGATTATGATTCCTCCTTCCATAATGAAAATATCCGTTCAAATATTGTACTTCTAGAAATCCGAATTCTACCTGATAGGATTTGCTTGGTGACTTCTTCTTCGAATTGAAATTTCACGAAATAGAAAATTTCATTCTGATAAGAAATATTAGCATCTTCATCTATAGAAAACGTATAGTGATACTTACTTTTCCCATCAAACAGAATTCCTCGACTTTGGATTTGGTCCAACTCGTGACGTGAAAGATATGTCCCATATTCATTTTCTGCTTTCACTAAAGAAATGGATAGATTGAAATCCACTTTCAAAGAAAGAATCAAAATGAATAATAGGATACTAAAAATAAAAACTAAAAAATAACGCATCACAGGAATCTCTTCCTCCTGCATTCCATGATATTCACTCAAAGTTTTCATCTATTTTCCCCTCTGTTAAACATATCTTTCGTGTAAATAAATCTTGATTTCTCTCACGATGAGAAATCAGAATCATTATTTTCTCTGGATACTTAGAAAAAATATTTTGAAGAATTGTACGTTCTTTCACTGGATCTAGTTCACTGAAACTTTCATCAAAAATATACACTGAGGCTTTCTTGAATAAAGAACGAGCTAGGATAATTCTTTGTCTTTCTCCTCCACTTAAATTATACCCATTCTCTTCAATGATCCAATGATAGCCTTCCATCTTTCCTTTTACTAATTCATCCACCATACAGAGTTTCCCAACTTCCAGTGTTTTTTCCAAAACTTCATCATTCCCATTACAACTGATATTTTCTAGTACGGTTGTTGTAAATAAATAACCTTTTTGAGGAACATATAAAATTTTTTCTCGAATTAAAGAAAGGGGGTAATTTTTGATATCATTCCCATTTAATAAAATTTGTCCTACTTCTGGTTCTAGTAATCGTGAAAGTAATCTAGCAAGTGTACTTTTTCCTCCTCCACTTTCTCCGTAAACTAATATTTTTTCTCCTTGATGAATACTCATAGAAAGTGAATTTATAATCTTTTTTTTCGCATTATAACTATAAGAAACACTTTCTATTTCAATGTTTTGAATCGAGAGACTTTTTGATTTTTTTACTGGTAACAATTTTTCTTTTGGAATCATAAGGAGATCATCAATACGATTCCAAGCATCCCGTGTTTCTTTATATTCAAGCCAGAAAGAAAAGAAATGCCGAATCGGTTCTAACAAATAGGTACATAAGGAGTGATACAAAATAAAATTTCCTACACTCATTCTACCCTCTAATACCTCTAAACTACAAAACACCAAGAGAGAAATTATGAATAATTCTTCTAACATACTTTCAAATGTGTGTTGTATATCCCAATTTTTAAGAAATGCTTTTTGACTCTTTCGATAAGAGTTATAAAGACCTAAAAATTGATTTTGAAATTTTTGTTGGTAATTTAGAGATTGAATGGTTTCAATTCCTAGTAGACTTTCTGTCAAATAAGAATTTACTTCTTCTGCCTTTCTTTTAGCCACTTTCATCTTCTCTACCCCAAAGGTTTGTAATACAAAGAAGTAAAGACTACTCAGTCCAAGAAAAACTAAAAATAAAAGTAGAATCTTTGCTTCCGTAAATCCAAGAATTAAAACAATCGCTAAGAAAAAAGGAATTTCCGTAAAAAGTAGAACTAAGGCAGTTGGAAAAAGTTGTTCTATTTTTCCAATATCCAAAAGACGAGTCATAACTTCACCAGTCGAGTGATTTCTATAATACAAATATGGAAGTGATGTTAAGTGAGTGTAGACTTTCATATACAAGCCTTTCCCAAATCGTTGGTTTAAACTTTGAATCAAGGAAAATTGCAGGATTTGGAAAATGTTTTTGATGATGCTAATCCCTACAAATAGTATTAGGTAAAAATATAGGTTATACTTCGAACTAAAATTGATTACATATTCTAATAAATATTTTAATTGAAAAGAACCTAATAAGCTGAGAATAAAACAACCGAAAGAAAAAAGTAGGAATAAATAGATACATTCTTTCTCAGCTAAGAAGAATGAGAATAAAAAGGATTTTAATTCTTTATCAGTCTCTATCTTTGGTATTTCTTTTCGGGGTGAAAATAATAAAAATATATGAGTCGAGATTTTCTGAAATTCTTCTTTTGTAATTACCTTTAGGGAATGAGCAGGATCTGCAATTAAGAGTTTCTTAGGATTTACTTTATAAATCACCACATAGTGTTGATACCTTCCTTCTATCATTACATGTGCGATACAAGGTAAATCTCTTTTTCCTAATTGTGTTACATCTCCCTTTACTCCAGTTGCCGAAAAATTTAACTTTTTAGCAGCATCAATTAAATCATAAGCCGTTGTTCCTTCCTTGGATGTCCTCGTTAGTACTCTTAATCTTTCCCTTGGAATATCACCTTTATAATAACGAATTAACATCAGAAGGCAACTAACCCCACAATCTTTGGAATCTTCTTGTTTTATGAAAGGTAGCTTCACTTCATCACTTCCTAACTATCATTATTTCCAAAAATTGCCTCATCGGACAAAAAAATAAAAAAAAGTGGAATTATTCTCCACTTTCTAATGTTTTTAATTCTTCTTCTAAACAATTCAGTTTTTCTTCGATTTTTGTTTCTTCTGCTTTTTCTAAAGAGTACCATCCAAGACGAAAGGCTAAATCATAACATTCCCTAGCGGCATCTTTTAAATCTTCTAGCATGGTGAATATATCTTCATAAAGTTCTCCATTACTAGCTTCATCTAAAGCGATGGCTGTATTATTTGACATATTCTTTTCTAATTCTAAAATACTGTCTAAATAATTTTTATCATTCATTTCGATTCCTTCTTGATAAGGAGTTTTTGGATTCTCCACTTTATTTTGATTCATCTTCGTCCTCCTCTCCCTCTTCGTCGTCATCTTCGTCCTCGTCGTCTTCATCTTCACTGTCTTCTTCGTCTTCAGAGTCTTCCTCTTCATCCTCATCATCGTCGTCTTCCTCGTCTTGTTCTTCTTCAGAGTCAGATTCTTCATCATACTCTTCCCCTTCTTCACTATCTTCGCACTTACAATCTTCACAATCACAGTCTTCTTCAATTTCATCATTTCTTAAAATTGATAAAATCCATCCCATGTGTTGATAGTGCATTTCCGATAATCCTTGGAAAAGCTCTACAATTTCCTCGTTTTCAACTTCATTTTCAAAATGCTTTAATTCTTTAAATGCTGTAAAATTCCAATGAAACATATCTGATAAGTAAGATAAATCTTTGGTTGATATCATTTTTGGTACTGTTTCCATTTACATTCCTCCTCACTTCTATTTTGAACACACTTCTTAAATTTCATACAAAAAAGTCTAACTTTTTTAGACTTTTGATTTTTCTTCCTTTAATTTTGCTTTTAATTTTTCTTTTTTTCTATAACTTTTTGCTGTTTTCATTTTTGATTTAATTTTCGCAATTCTTTTTTTACTTTTTCTTCTTTCTTTTTCTAGTTTCTTTTTATACTTTTCACTTTCTTTTTCTATTTTCTCTAACAGAGACTGAATCGCTGAAGTAATTTGGCTCCCTCGATTTGATAGAATTTGAATATGTGGGAATGCCTTAAATAGACGTTTCATAAAGAAATTATGATTAGATAAAAACAGGCGAATCTGATGATCAATTTCACTAGTAGAGTCTTTACGAATTTTTCCAACTTGAATTTTTAGTTTTCCAAGAATAATAAATGAGAAGATATTATCTATAAAGTAAATAAGAAAGAAAACCGTAGAAAGAATAATCAATATATGATCGGGGATTCCTTCCAAAAAAAGTGAATAACATGGGTGAATTACATAGATAAAGACAAGACCTAAAACCCCAAAGAGAAAAGAATTTAGAAGGCAGACTCTCCCTTCAATATTAAACTTTCTTTCTGAATAATCCCACCATCTTGCTTTAAACAACTTTTCCATCATATAACTTGTAAAGTATTCTAAAAGAGTAGTTCCCACCATTGCCATTACAAATAAAACAAATGGGTCTTCCTTATATTTCGTAAGAAAAAAGTACATATAAAGAGTACCCCAACCATAAATAGGACAATAAGGGCCCAATAAAAAGCCACGGTCATAAGTTAGTTTCTGATCGACAATTGTACAGAAGATACACTCTACAAGCCATCCAAATACCGAATAACTAAAAAAAATTAAAAAAATAAAACATATTTGATACAGCATACCCTTCACCTACTTTATCATATCATAAGAAGAAAAAAATACAAAATAAAAGGGAGGAATTCCCCCCCCTTATTAGCCATTATACTTAGGTGCAAATACTAAATGAACTTCCATTTCCTTAGTAATTGGTGTTGCTTCAGGAATACTTTGATTCGTTAAATATCCACTTCCTTCTGTGGTATAGGAAGCTCCCACCAAATCCATATATGTCTTTACATCCTTTTTACTCCATCCAGTAAAGTTTGGCATTGTATAATTAACTCCATTTGTCACTAAAAATATTTTATTTCCTTTAGAAAGCGTCACTTTTTCGTTTGGATACTGAGAAATAATTTTATCTCCATCCCCTACTACAATAACATTTAAACCATTGACTTCTAAAGCTGCCTTTACTTTTTCAACGCTTTGATTGGTATAGCTATCAATCTTATAACGAGTCATTGCCGCAGTCTCTACTGGATCATTATAGATATTATAATATTTACTGATATTTTCAACCACTTCTTTAATTACACTCACCAAGGAAGATGGACTGTTTGGGTTAGGTCTTTTTACATTTGCATAAATAATGATTTTAGGATCTTCCTTTGGAAACATACCTGCAAATCCACGAATAACATCATTTGCTCCTTTTAAATAACCAGTTCCATTTTCACTGGCAATTTGAGCAGTTCCAGTTTTTGCAATGATATTATATCCATCCATATAATAAGAACTTCCTGTTCCATTTAAAACCACTTGTTCCATCAACTCTTTCATTTTATCCGTTGTTTGCTTGCTGGCAACTCTTCCTAATTCTTCTCTCGTATTCTGCTTGATTACCTTTCCATTAGAATCTACAATCTTATCTACAATGTAGGGTTGTAACAAAATTCCATCATTCGCAATCGACGTTAAAGCCTTAATATTTTGAATAGAAGTTGTCATAATACCTTGTCCAAATCCAGCATTTAAAACTTCTGTTTCATATCTAAAGTCTATCTTTCCAGAAACTTCCTTACTAAGCTCGATTCCTGTCTTTGAACCAAATCCAAGTTTTTTGTAATAATCTTTTAAAATCTGACGGTTCATATATTTATCAATGAGGTTTACAACACCAATATTACTAGAAAGAGCAAACCCACGATCATAGGTAATATATCCCCATCCTTCCCTTTTCCAGTCACCAAGCTCTGTTCCATCTTCTGTTACATAAGTTCCCGATTTAAAAGTTTCTTCTCCATTATATTTTCCCGCTTCCATCGCTGCCATATAAGAAAATATTTTCATTGTACTTCCAGGCTCTACTGCAATTGAGATATTAGGATCCAGATATTGAGTTAAATCTCTTAGATTAGGATCAAACGAAGTACTAGAACTAAGTCCTAAAATTTTTCCTGTTTTTGCATCTGCCACAACGATATTTAATTCATCAAAGTGATATTGATCAGCAGCATTCTCTAATGCTTGTTCCAAAAAGAATTGAACATTGGAATCAATCGTTAAATAAATATTATTTCCATCCACTGCATCCTGAATATGTTCTTGTGTATTTACAATTTTATATCCTTTTAAATCCTTTTGATATTCTTTATATCCATCCGTACCAGTCAATTCTTCATTGTAAAGAGATTCAATTCCCAGTTCTCCAATAATCTTTCCCGTTTCATCTAATTTAGCATATCCTAATGTATAAGATAAAAAATTCCCTTTTGGATAATATCGCTTCTGACTTTCTATAAAATCAATTCCTGGTAAATTGAGAGCAACAATTTTTTCTTTAGTTAATTCCGTTAACCCCTTTCCTTTGGAACCAAATTCTACTTGATAAGGTGTCTCCCCATTTTTATTGGTTCGATTTAGATAAGACAAAATTTGTTCTTTGCTTAAATTTAATACCGTCGATAATTTTTCTGCCGTCATCTCTTTATCTTGAACATAGTTTCTTTCCCCACGGGATTCTGCTAAATAAGCAATTAAAGTATATGAATACACATTCTGAGCAAGGGCTTCTCCATTGACATCATAAATTGTTCCACGTTTTGCTAAAATAGTATCATGTGCCGTTGTACGAGAAGCTGCAAACTGCTTTAAATTTTTTCCATCAATCTCATCAGATAATGCCAAAACACCCACTCTATATAAAAAGATTCCCAATAATACGAAAGTAAAGATTAAAAATAAATTGGCGGAACGCACATGTGTATTAATACGGATTTTTTTCTTTTTTTTCTTTTGGTTTGTTGCTTTCTTTGCCATATCTTTACCTCCAATCTTTCCTATTAGTTTCTTCTTTCATTATAGCAATTCTACTCTTTATTTTCAAATAATAGAGAAAAGAAAACCATTACTTTACAAAAAAAATAGCCAATTGGCTATTCCGTAATTGTTTTAATATTATGATTATTGTAAGTAAGTCCCTGTTCTTTGGCAACTTCTTGTATTTTATCTAAGGAAGCAAGTTCGTTGATCTTCATAGTTAAACTCTCATTTTTCTTTTCTTGAACACTGATTTTCTTATTCATTTTCTCTACTTCAAAGTTAATTTCAGATAGTGTTGCTTGTGAAAATACAACTGCAAAAGGTACTGCAATTACCATGACTACAGTAAATGTGTATATCAAACGTTCAAATTTTGACATTTTTAATCTTTTCTTAACTTTTCTCATAAAAATCAACTCCTTGATATTCTTTTTATTTAATTCTTTCAATGACACGTAGTTTTGAAGAACGACTACGTTCATTTTCTTCTAATTCTTTTTTACTAGGGATAATCGCCTTTGTGGTTACTAATTGATAATCAGGTAAGTAATTTTCTGGTATTTTAGGTAATCCCTTTACTTTTTCATCAATTTGGGTCAGGGAACGAAATAAATTTTTTACAATCCGATCTTCTAAAGAATGAAAGGTAATCACTGCAAGTCTACCATGAATATCTAGCATGCTAAGAGCATCTCTCAAGCTACTTTCTAGAATTTCTAACTCATGATTAACTTCAATTCGAATGGCTTGAAATACCTTTCTAGCAGGATGTTTTTCCCTTCGATATTTTTCAGGAACCGAGTTTTTAATAATTTCTACTAACTCTAAGGTCGTTTCGATTTCCTTTTCACTTCTAGCCTTCACAATGCTTTTAGCAATCCCATTTGCATACTTTTCTTCTCCATATTGAAAGAAAATTCTAGCCAGTTCTTTTTCAGGGTATTGATTGACCACTTCATAAGCAGAAAGTTCTTGCTCCTGATCCATTCTCATATCAAGTTTTGCATCTTGATGAAAACTAAACCCTCTTTCAGCATCATCTAACTGTGGAGAACTAACTCCAAGGTCAAATAATATACCATCTACTTTTTCAACTCCCAATTCTTGGAGTTTTTCTTTTAAAAAAGAGAAATTACTCTTTATAATCGTAAAATTAGACCCGATTTTCTCTAATTTTTGCTTAGAGTAATCAATCGCAGTTTGATCTTGGTCAAAGGCGAAAAGTGAACCCCTTTTTATTCTTTTTAATATTTCACCCGAATGACCTGCATATCCTAACGTACAATCCACATAGATACCATCTTCTTTGATGTTTAAACTATCAATAGATTCCTGAAGTAATACACTAATATGCATATCCTACACCCCGTCTATGCCTTGGGAAAATAAATCTTCGGCAATTCTAGACATATCATCTATATTGGTATCCAAAAATTCGTTCCAAGCCTTTTCATTCCAAATTTCAAGACGTTCTCCTACACCAATAATGATGCATTCTTTTTCTAATGATGCATAGGTAGTAAGTGGTGATGTGATATTGATACGTCCCTGCTTGTCTAATTCAACAACTGTAGCGCCTGATAAGAAAAATCTAGAAAAGTTTCGGACACTTTGTTTGGTAAATGGAAGTGTATTTAATTTGCTGACAATCTTATTCCACTCATTCATAGAATAAACAAATAAGCAAGATTCTAATCCTCTAGTTACAACGAATTGTTCTCCAAGTTCTGGACGAAATTTCGCTGGAACAAAGATTCTGCCTTTGTCATCAATTGTATGATGATATTCTCCCATTAACATAAATATCCCCCACTTTTCACCATTATCAACCACTACCTACCATTATATTACTATTAAATGGGGTTCGATGTAAACATGAAACTAATATTTCTATCAAAAATGTTGTAAACTGTTGTCAAACTTTAAATCCAACAAAAAAAGAGTGGTATTCCACCCTTATAAAATAACTTTTTATAAATCCTGATTCAATTTCTTTGTACGAATGACATCTTTGATATAAGTTACAAATTCACCCTTAGAAACTGTAATAGTTTCTTCTCTACCATGAATACGATAACTAATCGTTTGATGATCTCTTTCACTATTTCCTAAAATCAAACTAAATGGAATCTTTCTCTTTTGACTTTCTCTCATTTTATAGCCTAACTTTTCGTTACGATCATCTAATTCTACTCGAACGCCTTCATGTTCTAATAGATCAAAGATTTCTTTACTATATTCTAAATGATACTCGTTATTTACTGGAATAATATTGACCTGAACTGGTGCTAACCAAGCAGGTAGACTTCCTTTGGTTTCTTCCAAGATGAAGGCCGTAAATCGATCAAAAGTACCAAATATCGCTCTATGTAAAACGACAGGAACTTGTTTGCTTCCATCTTTATCAATATAACTTAAATCAAATCTTCTTGGCAATAGGAAATCTAATTGACAAGTAGAAAGTGTTACCTCTGGTCCAACGGCAGGTTTTACTTCGACATCTAATTTAGGTCCATAAAAGGCTGCTTCCCCAATGGCCTCAAAATAATCAACACCTAGTTCATTTAGAACTTCACGGAGTTTATTTTCTGCCTCATCCCACATCTGATCATCATCAAAGTACTTTTCTTTATCTTCTTTGTCACGTAAAGATAGGCGGAAACTATAATTTTCAATTCCAAAATCATGATAAACATCTAAAATTAAGGAAACTACTTTTTTGAATTCTTCTCCAATTTGTTCTGGTGTTACAAACAAGTGTGCATCGTTTTGGCACATACATCTAACACGCTCTAATCCTTTCACTGCACCACTTGCCTCATATCTAAAATCTGTTGCAAACTCTCCAATACGAATTGGTAAATCACGATAAGAATGTAAACTATTCCCATAAACTAGCATATGATGTGGACAGTTCATAGGACGAAGAACAAATTCTTCTTCATCTACTTTCATAGATGGAAACATGTTTTCTTTATAATGATCCCAATGTCCAGAGGTTTTATATAAGTCAACAGTTCCAACACAAGGTGTATATACATGATGGTACCCAAGTTTTCTTTCTTTTTCATAAATATAGTTTTCAAGTTGCTTACGAACAAGAGCACCATTTGGTAACCATAAAGGCATTCCCTTTCCTACTAAATCATGAGACATAAAAATGTCTAAATCTTTTCCTATTTTTCTATGATCTCTCTGTTTTGCTTCTTCTAACATCTCTAAATGCTTTTCTAATTCTTCTTCCGTTTCAAAACATACGCCATAAATTCTTTGAAGCATTTTATTTTTGGCGTCCCCCTTCCAATAAGCACCACTTACTTTTAGAAGTTTAAAATATTTTAATTCTTTCGTTGTCTCTACATGAGGTCCACGACAAAGATCCGTAAAATCTCCTTGTGTATAACAACTAATGACTGTTTCATTTTCATCCATTCTACTGATTAAATCTATCTTATATGGATCATCCTTAAACTGTTCCAAGGCTTCTTCTTTAGAGATTTCATGACGGACAATTTTCTTTCCATCTTTCGCACACTTCTTCATTTCTTTTTCGATACTCTCTAAATCCTCTTCTTTGATGACAGCATCTCCCAAATCAATATCGTAATAGAATCCTTCTTCAATGACTGGTCCTACCCAAAATTTTGCCTGTGGATATAAGTGTTTCACTGCTTGTGCTAATAGATGGGCACATGAGTGATTTAACATACTCAATTTTTCGTTTTCTTTCATATTTAACATAGAATTCATCCTTTCTTTTTCGGTTTTTTTCGCAACGGATTAAAATAAAAACTCCTGTTATTTCTAACAGGAGTGCTCTTACACGGTACCATCCACCATTTACTTAATTTGAATAACGGCTTTTACCGGGGATCTATTAGGACCCAACTCAAGAGTAGTAAAGAACAACTTCCCTCTTTGTTCGCACCAACCACAAAGTCTCTTTCAAAGTACATTTGTTCCTCATGTCTCTCATCATTGCTTTTTAAAATCGATTAAATTAATCATAGCACATTTTTATTATTTGTCAACTCTTCGATTTTTACTCGTTAATTGAAAATCCTTCGCCATATAACTAATTCGCTCAATAATTCGACGGGCCTTTAATTTCTCTACCCCGCTATTGGTGGATGCGAAATGTTCCTCTAATTGTTTTAAATCTAAGTTCGAGGTAAAAAAGGTAGGAAGATTTTCCTCCATTCGGTACTGTAATAGTGTCCCTATAATTTCATCTCTTGCCCAGGAAGTTAAGTTTTCTGCTCCAATATCATCTAATAAAAGTAAAGGAACAGTCTTAATATAATCATATTTTAAGGTGTAATCTGTATTAAAAGAAGACTTTAACTGCCTTAAAAACTCCGGAACATATACGATGGCACTACGAACATTTTTCTTTGCAAGTTCATTAAATAAAGCGGCAATTAAATAAGTTTTTCCAGTACCAAAATTTCCATGAAGATAAATTCCCTTGGGATGTTCCTTCTTCTCGTACTGATCCATAAACTCCTTAAAGTATCTACTGAGTTCAAGTCTATTTCTATCATCCCGATTGACATCTTTAAAAGAAGCATTTCGAATGGCAGTACTTGCTTCAAACAAAGTAATATTTTTCTGATAATTTTGCCGTTCTTCCTCTTTTTGTTGATAAGAGCAAGCTACATATTCAAAAGTAATATCAGACCCTACCTTTTTTGGAGTATATAAATATCCTTGAATTTCATTCTTACACGATTTTAAACCAGGACAATTTTTACAATGATGATACTCGTTTGCAGACGTTTCTAAAGAAGATGTATACTTCATCAGCACATCATCTTCTAGTTCTAACAAATTGACAAGTTCCATAAAACTAGGATTTTTTAATGCTTTTACATAGTTCTGCTTTAAATCGTTCCAGTCTTCATCTTTCATTTGTACAAGATTACTTAATTTCTTCATATTTACTTCCCCTTTAATTTAAATTTACAAGCATAATAATAAAAAAGTATACGGCAACTACGCTTCCTAAAATCATAGATACTCTTGCTAATATTTCTAATCGTTCTTCTTTTCTTACGTTATATTTCATGTTTTGTCTCCTTCTAGGATGAAATAGAATTTAAAATTTGTTCTAATTCTTTTTGTTCCTCTTCTGTCATTTCTTCGTTTTCTAGATTTTTATCAAACCAATCTGGTAAAGTTTCTTCCTTTCCTTTTCTAACAACCTGCTTCGAAGGGGCATTCTTCTGTTCAAATTGTTTTCTTAGTTTCTTATGTTCTCTTTCACTTACTCGCATTGCTTCCTCAACGGTTTCCACATTTAATCTCTTCCATTGTCCCGCAATGGTCTCTACATAATTCTTCGATAACTTTTGATTATTAATCTTTAAGACATAGGCAATTAATACATTTACTACTCCTGGATTCATCTTTAAATCTGCCAAAAGACTTTCAATTAGTTTTAAATCCCGTAAAGAAGGTTCCCCTGTTTTATATTTACTTCTTAAAAAATCATAGGGAGTCACAGACTCAAAAGTATAAACCATCTTTGCCCATTTAGAATGATCCCCCTCTGGAGACTTTAAATATTCTGGTTGTTTTGAGTAAATCAAAGTTGGTAACTTTCCATTATTTTCAAATTGATAGAAATTCTGACAACTTTTCCTAAGTTCCATTTTATCTACCAATCCCTTTTCATTAATACTATTTCGAACGAGTCCCTGCATCTCCAAGTCATCAATATTATAAGTATAAGAAAGGGCATTAATCAAATCTCTCGTCTCTTGATTAAAACATCTAGGACTCACCATCTTACTAGGAATACTAGAAATTAGTAAGGAAAAGTCAATTCTTTCTGATAGATGAATCTTTCCTACTTCTTCTTTCACTAAATCATTGTTTTCTATATAAGAGTTTCCTGAAACACTACTAAAAACGTCATTAAAAGATACAGTAATATCTTCATAATCCTTCAAATTGACTCTTGGCATTTTAAAGTAATCGACAAGTTTGGTATACTCCTTTTTTCCAAGATTGTTATATAAAACTACATTTAGAATCGGATGATTCAAAAAATCAGAGGCAGACATTGGTGAATAAATTAAATAGACAAAATTATTCACATGATCTTTTTTATAGTAGGATTTCAATAATCCTACCCCCTCTAATTTTTTTCTTGCAATCACGATTTGATCTAATTTTAATTGCATGGTGCTCATTAGATGATGATGTGTTAAATCTTCACTCATCATCTCTCGTTGATCTAAGTCATCAATTAATGTGAAGTAAAGGCTAGTCGCAACATATCCAATAATTGGTTGGTAAAGCATCGTAATAATCTTACGATCCTGCTCTTTTAATACCGTCTTATTAATCACAGTATAGGTATCTGCTGGTAATACTGTTACTTCTGCCATAAACCCACCTCACTTTTCGTAATCTTATTATACCTCAGATAAGGAAAGAAGCCAAAGATATTTTAAAACTTTTTCATGAAAAAACTATAGAAAGTTCTATAGTCCAAATACTCATTGTATAAAAATACCGAGAAGTCTAGATACATCTACTTTTAAGAAAAAGAGTAATAAAATTGAAAAAACAATAAACGGTCCAAAAGGAATTACTTTTTCTTTATTAATCGTATATAAAAGAATAGAAACCGGTAAAGCCACAACACTCGAAACAAAGATAACAAATACACCTAGAATTGGGCCTAGTACAAGACCAGCAATAAACATAAGCTTAATATCTGCGCCACCCAAACTTTCTCTTTTAAAAAGAAAGTCACCTAAAAGCATAATCCCATACATAATCACAAATAGAAGAATCCCACTTCCAAGAGATTTTAAAAGTACTTCAAGATGATCACGAAAGAAAATACTAATCGCAATTACAAGGCCAGTAATGAGTGTGACCTCATCTGGAATCATCAAATAGTTTAGATCACTTACAATGACAATACTAAATAAGCTTACTAAGGCAAGAGAAATAAATAAATCTGGAGTAAATCCAAAGGAATAATAACTAACAGCAAATAATGCCCCCGTTAATAATTCGATAAATGGATAAAATAGTGAGATTTTTGCCTTACAGTACTTACATTTTCCCCCTTGAAATAAATAAGAAAAAATAGGAATCAACGAAGTAAATCCTAGCTGGTGTTTACAATTGTCACAATAAGAGTGTGCAGGTTTTAGAATTGACTCATCCTTCGGTAATCGAAATCCTACGACATTATAGAAGGAACCAAGAATCGTTCCTAGAATAAAGAAAGCAATTATGTAATAAATATTCATGTAAATTTCCCCCTTAATTTATGCACCTTCTACGGCTGTATATAATCCAAACATTGGAATAAAAATAGATAAAAGAATAAAACCAATCGCACCTGCTAAGAAAATAATGGTAACTGGTTCAATGAAAGCCTTAATCTGAGTCACTGCATTTTTATGCATACTACTAAAGTGTTCTGATACCTTTTCCATCATAGGGCCCAATTGACCCGTGGATTCTCCTGTTACCAACATTTCATAGGCAACAATCGGAAAGGCCCAATGTCCATGGAAAGATTCGGATATTTTTCCACCCTTACTTAAAGTATTCATCGTATTGGCAATAATTTCTTTGTATATCTCGTTATTAGAGATTTTAGAAAGAATTGCCATACTATCTGTAATATGTACACTATGATTTAAAAGTTGGGCAAAGGTCTTTGTAAACATAGTGACTTCATTATAAATAATTACTTTTCCAAAGACAGGAAGTTTCATATAAAAAGTCTGCATTGCTTTTCGAAATGATTTTACATTTTTAAATGCAAGTAGATAGGTAATTCCTAGAACTACAATAATTCCTAAAATAAGAAGATAATAATTAGATAAAAAAGCACTGGCACCTAACGTAAATTGAGTAATTCCTGGGAGTTCCCCCCCTGCCTCTGAAAACATCGATACAAAGTTTGGAACAACCCAAATTAATACGAAGGCTACCACAATCACTGAAAAGACAAATATGATAGCAGGATAAGTCAAAGCTGCAATCATTTGTCTTCTTGTCTCTTCAATCGAATTATAGTATTCACTCATTTCATCTAGGGTTGTTGGTAAATCTCCTGTCATTTCAGATGCTTTAATCATATTAATTAATAATCTTGGAAAAGAATCACTCTGGTTTTCCAAAGCCCTACTGAAGCTTTCCCCTGCTACCAAGTCAAATACTAATTTTTGATAAATTTTGCGATGAGATGCTTTGGTGGTTTGCTTCGACAAAATTCTGACAGAATCAATTAAAGGAATCCCTGCTTTGATATACGTAGATAACTGGGTCAAAGCAAAACTTAAATCTCCAGATTTGAACTTTAAACCGATGTTAATTTCCATATTCCATTTTGTTTTTTTCTTAAGTTCAATACTTACAATTTGATACCCTTCATTCACTAAAAAGGATTCTACTTCGTTTTTACTTTTCGCATCAAATGAACCTTTAATTTGTTTTCCATAACTATCTTTTACTACATAATTGAAAGTGAGTAATTCATCTTTATTTCCTTTTCTATCCTCCAAAACATCTTTTAGTGCCTTATTTGTGTCTTTTCCAGAAAGTGACGAAGCATTCTTTAATGCTTCACTCATTAAATCTTCTTCTTTTTCTTGTCTTTCTTTTTCTTTTAACTTTTTATTTGCCCCTTTTTCAAAGTTGATTTTTATATTCTTTAAAGAGGCAAACAAATCTCTAAACACATGATAAACGGATATAAAGATATTCATTTTGGCACCCACTTTATTCTTCTTATTCTCTTATCTCAGTATACCATATACCTAAAAAAATGAAAACTTTTTTTTATGTTTTCATATAATATTGTAAAGAGGAGAGTTCTATGTTTAATTATCCATTTTATACAAACCCATCTTACTATACAGCAGGTATGGGAAATGGGCTTTTCGGAGGAAGTAGTGCTGGTGGTTTATTAAGAGGAATTACGAGTAAATGGAGTTGGAACGGCTTTTTAACATCCACTGGAAAAACATTAAATGTAATTAATCAAGCAATCCCTATTTTTTATCAAGTACGACCAATTGTAAGAAATGCAAGAACAATGTTTCGAGTTCTTGGTGCAGTGAAAGATACACCAAATCATACAACGAGTAATAGTTCAAGGACGAACTCAGTACAAAATTCCACAAATCAAGGTGGATCATCTGCTATCAATAGGAATCAAACAAATGATGGAATTTCTAATGAACCTACCCTAACCCAAGATGGTAGTCCTACTTTCTTTTTGTAAAAAGAGCTAAAGATTTTTTTCAATGATCTTTAACTCTCTTTTTAATTCCATTCTTCTTTGAATATATTTTTTTGGCAAAATTTCTAATAATTTTTTCTTTAATGCTTTTTGACTCTCCATATATTCTAAAAATAGAGAATCTTTTCTTTCTAACAAAATCGGTCCAAATAAATATTCTTGTCTCGAATAATGCCTCTTTCCTTTTGTAAAAACAAGAACTGGATAAATAATATTTTTTTCTTTCACAAGTTGTTCATTTTCGATTTTATAGCCTAACCTTGTAATTTCTTTTCTTACTTTTTCTGTATCACTATTTGGAGATAAAATAATCGTTTGAACATTCAAAAGAAGTTCCGTTTGATATTTTAAAATCCCTATCATATTTAATCCACCCATTCCAGAAATAACAATGGTATCAACCCCCTCTTCGATAGGTTCAATCCCATTTCCAAGTTTCAAATGAATTCTATCTTCTAAGTGATATTTTTTGATATTTTGAGAAGCTCCTTCTAGCGGACCTTTTTTATTATCAGAGGCAATGATTTTAATATCTTTATAAATACTCGCTAGATAAATATCTAAAAGTGCATGATCACATCCAACATCGATCATAGAACAACCTTTTCTAATGAAAGAAGCTACCATCTTTAGCCTATGATTTAACAAACCTTCCATTTTCTTTGTATTTGACAATCGAATCCCCTCCTACTTTTTTTGAATGATAACAAAAGAAAAGACTTCTTAGTTTGTTAAAAAGTCTTTTAATTTTCTAGAACGAGATGGGTGTCTCAATTTTCTTAGAGCCTTTGCTTCTATCTGACGAATTCTTTCCCTCGTAACCCCAAAGATTTGACCTACTTCTTCTAATGTACGACATTGTCCATCATCTAACCCAAAGCGAAGTCTTAATACTCTTTCTTCACGGTCTGTCAAGGTTAGAAGTACACCACTTAACTCTTCTTTTAAAAGTTCAACTGTTGCATATTCTTCTGGGGACATCGTTCTTTCATCTTTAATGAAATCTCCAAGATGAGAATCATCCTCTTCTCCAATTGGTGTCTCTAAAGAAACGGGATCTTGACTAATTTTATATACTTCACGAACTTTTTCAATAGTAATTCCTAACTTTTTAGCAATTTCTTCATCGGTTGGTTCACGATTTAACTCTTGTGTTAATTGACGTTGCACACGTGCTAATTTATTAATTGTTTCTACCATATGGACAGGAACACGAATTGTTCTTGCTTGATCTGCAATCGCACGAGTAATTGCTTGACGAATCCACCATGTTGCATAGGTTGAGAATTTATATCCCTTCGTAGGATCAAATTTATCAACGGCTTTCATAAGACCAATATTTCCTTCTTGAATTAAATCTAAGAATAACATTCCTCTACCTACATATCTTTTGGCAATCGATACTACCAAACGAAGGTTAGATTCTGCTAACATTCTTTTTGCATATTCATCCCCTTGCTCAGCAAGTTTCGCATATTCAAACTCTTCATCAGAAGTTAATAGATTAATACGTCCAATCTCTTTTAAATACATTCTAACAGGGTCATTAATTTTAATATCTTTAGATAAGGTTAAATCTTCAATATCAATTAATCCTGTTCCGTTCTCTCCCTCATCTTCTCCTTCTTCTTGTTCTGAAGTAACTTCAATATTATTATCTACTAATAAATTATATAACTCATCTAAGGAATCACTATCAACGTCTAGTCCTTTTAATTCTCCGGCAAGTTCTTCATAAGTAATAAATCCTTTTTCTTTTCCTTTTTGTAATAGTGTTTGTTTTCTTTCTTCGAATGTTTTAATTTCTTTTGCCATGTTATTCACTCCCCATTTTTAACTTTCTGATTCCCTCAGCAATTCGAGCTTTCTCTAACGGATCATTCTTTTCTTTCATCGTCTTTTTTAACCTTTCAATCTCTAGGTTCACACTATTTTCCTTTACCACTCGAATATACTCATCAATCATTTTATTAGATATTTCTCCTACTTCTAGTGTTAGTACATCATCTAATAATTGTAACAATTCTTTCTTATCTTGTAAATAGGTATAAAAATCTGCCGGTACTAGTGTTCCATAAAGTTTGTAATAATATACAATCTCTGATGCAAGAAATCTTTCTTGTTCGGTAGAAAAGTTAAACTTCCCTTGCTCAAAATAATTCCTTACAGTACCGTTTTCCAACATAAAATAAAGAAGATAGTGCTCTGCGAGTTCATATTTTGTACGTTTTTCTGCCTTCTTTAGGAGAACCTTCTTCTCTTCTACTTGCTGTTTTGGTCGATTTTTTTCTAAATATGTCGATAACCTTTTTTCCAACGTATTATACCCTATATCAAATTCTTTTGCAAGTGTTTTTAGAATTAATTCTCTACGAATTTCATCCGTAAGTTTACTTGCTTCTAATAAAACTCGATTGATATAGTCAGAAACTTCTTCATTACTATTTAAATTAATATTCTTTTTTAAAGATTTAATTCTATAATCGCCATAATTAATTGCATTTTCTATTAAACTTTGAAAAGATTCACTCCCATATTTTAAAATATAATCATCTGGATCTAGTCCATCTGAAAGTTCCACCACTTTAACATGAAACCCATTGTTTTCTAATTCTTCTCCGTGAGTGAGTGTAGCATGCTGTCCAGGATCATCTCCATCCAAACATAAAATAACATTGAGCGAAAGTCTTTTTAATAAACTCATCTGTTCCTTCGTCATAGCCGTTCCCATTAAGGAAACTACATTTTTCACTCCCACTGAAATAGAGCGAATCGCAGCCATAAAACCTTCCATCACGATGACTTGATCTTTTCTTCGTACAAACTCTCTAGCGTCATAATAATTATATAGAATGGATCCCTTTTGAAAAATAGGAGTCACTTTGGTATTTACATATTTATTTTCCTTTTTGCCATCATATCTTCTTCCAGAAAAACCAACAATTCGTCCACTGAGATCCTTAAGAGGAAACATAATACGCCCGTTATATAAATCATGATTTTCATTTGCAAGTCCTATTTCGTTTAATTCGTTTAAGCTATACCCTTTTTTTTCCAAGAGTTGAACTAAATCATTCTGTGTTTCTAAACTGAGCCCAATCCCAAACTCTTTAATCATTGAATCATCAATTTGACGATTACGTAAATACTCTTTCGCTTTCTTTCCCAAGTTCGTCTGAAGATTATTTAAATAATATTTATTGGCGATTTCGTAAACTTCATAAAATTTTTGATAAGAATCATTCTTTTTATGATAAGAAATATTTGGAAGAGAAATCCCTGCTTTTTCAGCAAGTTCTGCCAAAGCCTCACGAAATGTAATATGTTCATACTCCTGAACAAAAGTAAAAACATTCCCACTCGCACCACAAGAAAAGCAACGATAAATTTGTTTTTCTCTAGACACACTCATAGATGGATTGGTATCATCATGAAACGGACAAACTCCAAAAAAGTTTTTCCCTTTTTGTACAAGAGGAATATAACCAGAAATTACTTCTACAATATCAAGTCTTCTTCTTACATCAGAAATGATGTTATTTGCATCCTGATTTTCCATATCCACCTCCTAAGTTTTTCTAACAAACTGAAACTATTATATCACGTAATGATGTCATTCGTAAATGAATGAAACTGGAATCCAAAATCTTTAGAATTTAAAGAAAAAGAAAGGAACAGCACTTCATTTTATTTCTCTTATAGAGAATTATACCAAAAAAAGAGACCTATCAGTCTCTTTTCAAATACTTTTAGATTAAAGACTTTCTAGTAAATGATTCAATATCCTTATCTGCATATAAATCAACGGTACCCTTTTCTACAATCTTAATCCATCCAAGACCGTTAATTACTAAATCTTCCCCATATTTAATTTGATAAGTTGTCTTGCATAAATCCTTGAGTCGAGTTTGTCTTCGTGCATTCATTCTTTTAACTTTTAAATCGTTTGATAAATATAAAGTAAAACTGTTTTTTTCTCCCTCTACATAATCAATACGAATCATATCCTGAATAATCAAGCATTGATTTGGTTTTAATTGATAAGTCTTTGGCTTAATTTCTTTCTTAGGACTAATTTTCTTTAATAAAGGACCATCTACATAATTGACAATATTCCCATGATCGACTAATCCTGGGGTATCAATCAGTGTCAATTTATTATTTAATTGAATTTCAATTTCATTTAATGTCGTAGAAGGTAAAGGCGAAATAGTTAATTCCTTATCACTTTCAGAATAGTCTTCAATCATACGATTAATCAAACTACTTTTCCCAGTATTGGTATGCCCAACTACATAAACATTATTACTTGTTTGATGCTTCTTTATTTTTTTATAAAGTTCATCTAAATTATAATTCTTATTTGCACTGATAATCACAATATCTTCATAACCTAGTTCCAAGTCTTTAAAGTAGGAAATAATTTTTTCATCTTTCACACTCTTAGGTAAAACATCTCGTTTATTTAATACTAGAATCATTTTGTTTTTAATTTCACTTCTAACAAAAGATAAATCTTGATCAATGTTAATCAAATCGATAATATGCAGTACCAAGTCTTTCTTACGCCCAATGGACTTTAAAATACTTAAGTATTCCTCATTTGATTTTGTAGAAACTTGATATTCGCCATAATTTTTCATTCGAAAACATCTTTGACAGATTTCATTTTCTAAGGAAGTAGTATATCCTTCTTGTGCGATATTTTCATCTTGTAATAAAACACCGCATCCTGAACAATATTTCTTTTTACTCATAATATTCACCTTTTTTCATTTGATTTGTCTTCTCAAAATAACGAAGAATTTTTCTTTCAATAAAGCGATTAAAAGTCGTAATTTTTAAATCCTTTTTCCCCATCGGATCCACTAAAACAGTACAGCCCGTCATTCGGTTCCCTACAAAAATATCCGTGACCAATTGATCTCCAATCATCGCAATTTCTTCTTTTTTGAAGTGATATCTTCTTTTTATTTTTCTATAACCATATCCGAATGGTTTTAATGCACTCGCAACAAAATCACAATCTAACATTTTAGAATAAGGTTCTACCCTTTTTTTGTTGCTATTAGAAATAATCACTAGGAAAAAGTCTTTTTTTAAATCCTGAAACAATTTTTTTGTCTTACGATCGACTTTTTTCTGATCAATCAAAGCAATGGTATTGTCTAAATCAAAGATTAAGCACCGAATCCCCATAGCATAAAGTTTCTGATAATTAATATCGTGAATCGTTTTTTGATAAATTGTCGGATAAAATTTTTTCATGACTTCACCTAGTCCATATTATATACAATTTTATTTTTTGTTTCAATCATTAATTATTGACCTTGAAGCGAACCATTTTCGTTCCTGTATCAATCAATTCAAATGAATATCCATTTTCTTTTGCATAATGAATGATATCGCGAAGTGCATCTGCCGTATGTTGTTTCACATCATGCATTAATACAACATTAGCGTGTGACTTGCTTAAATTTCGAGTGACATTATTATAGACACAATCTCTTTTATTACCTACATTACTTTTCGCACATTGCCATGCATCAGAAGCATCGACATTCCAATCATAATAGCGATATCCTCTTTCTAATACTTCTGAAGTAAGTCTTGTCATAATCCCTTGATTATAATGTCTACTGACCGTATTACTACTTCCCCCAGGAAAGCGAATGAGCTTCGTTTCTTGACCAGTTACTCTTTTCACACGATCAGATACACGTTTTAAATCTTCAAAATAATTTTCTTCGGAACGATAGATATAAGAATAATCATGGGTTGCAGTATGTAGGGCAATCGAATGTCCTTCATCAAATTCTCTTTTTAATAGGTTATCTGGTCCATTGGCTGTTACAAAGAAAGTAGCCTTTACTCCTTCATCTTTTAAAATATCTAAAATTTGACTCGTAGTTCCAGGATTTGGTCCATCATCAAATGTTAAATAAATCGCACCTGTTTTTAATGTTCCGCTTTCAGGATCAGTTCTTCTAGAAACAACGACAGTTCTTGTTACTTCACTCGTATTTCCGCCTTTATCTTTGACAGAATAAGTTAATTGATAACGGCCTATTTGATTGGTATTGACGTTCCCTTTTACTTCTACTTGATTCGTAATATCTCCATCGCAATTATCCGTTGCTTTATATCCAGGATCCTTATAAGTTCCTTCAAAATCTGCATAAACAGTATCATTACCTTCTAATTCAAGTTTTGGGCCTTCTTCATCGATTTCTACAATCTTTCGAACAACTTTTGCTTCGTTATTGGAAGAATCTTTAACAGAATAGATAATCTGATCTTTTTCTTTTTGAATCTTTACTTGTTTCGTTAGGTCTCCTTCATATTCATCAATGGCTTTAATTCCTTCTTCATTATAAGTACTACCTGGACAAATTTTAACTTCTTCTGAACCCGTTAATTGAATGATAGGAGGTATTTGATCTACTACTTCTATCTTTCTTTTCTTTGTTAGCTGAAAAGAAGAACCTTTGATTTTATAAGTTATATAATAAACTCCAATTTTATCCGTAGAAACTTTCCCAGTAATTTCTAAATTTTTTGTATAGTCTTTTCCTAAATATTCCGCAGTAGCACCGGGCTCGGTATAGGTAGTACCATAATCTAGTTTCATCGTATCATCTCCTAATAGATGAATCTTCGGTGTAATGGATATAAGCACTAAAAATAAAATGATACAAAAAAGTAGGAAAAAACAATCAATGAAAATTGCTTTATGACCTTTAGAGTGTTCTCTTTTCCTAGAAGGTTCCTTAATTTCTTCTAGAGGTTTTGTTTTTTCTATAGGCTCCTCTTCAAAAACATCTTCCAATTCTTGAAAGATTTCTTCACTTAATGGAACTTCTACCTCTTTCGTATTTTCTTCTTCAAAAATAGTGCGAGATAATAATATTTCTGAAAGTTCTTCTAATTCTTTCGAACGTTTTTTAATATCTTCTTCGATTTCTTCTTCAAACTTCTTATTCGAAAGTCCTAGTTTTTCAAACTCTGTTTCTTTTTTTACTTTCTTTTCTTTGGGTGGTTGTGTACTCTTGACTGGTGTAGATGTCTTTTTCATTGGAACTGTATTTGTCTTTACCGATTTTGATTTTGTAGTGGTTGTCTTGCTTCCACCTTTAGAAATGTTCACTTGTTTCGTAGAAGTATTTTTTGTTTTTGTACTTTTCGTACTTGTACTCTTATTAGATGTACTTTTACTTTTACTTTGACTTTGACCCCTGTTTTTCTTTTGCGTTAATTGATTGTTTCTTTGACTGGCCATACTACCACCTCGACCCTTATTCTTTCCTTTTTTCATTCTATCACATATCTTTCTTTTTTTAAATACCAAAAACTAGTATTTTATCAACAAAAATTGACATATATTTTAGTGGGTGATGTTATGCTAAGAAGACTACTTTCCTTCCTATTTTCTAATTTTTCCCTTTTTAATGCTTCTTATTCCAACAATGTATTTCCAGATCCTCTTTCCAAGGAAGAAGAAATAGAATGTATTAAAAAATTAGAACAAGGAGATCCAGAAGCAAGAAACAAACTGATCGAACATAATTTAAGATTGGTCGCACATATTGTAAAAAAATATGGTACGAAAACAGAAGAACAAGATGATTTAATTAGTATTGGAACAATTGGATTAATTAAGGGAATCGATTCCTATTCCTCCAAACGTCAAGTAAAAATTACAACGTACTGTGCCAAGTGTATAGAAAACGAAATTCTAATGTTCTTTCGAGCAAACAACAAGAATTTAAAAAACGTTTCCATCAATGAATCAATTGGCTTTGATAAAGATGGAAATGAAATTACGATTTTAGATGTGTTAAAAGCACCAAAACCTGATTTTTTAGAGGAAATGGATAAAAAAGAAAATATTCAATTACTGATTCAGTATTTAAACGTATTAACACCAAGAGAAAAGGAAATTATTATCAGAAGATATGGACTTTACCATTTTGAATGTCAAACACAAAAAACCATTGCGAAGGAACTTAAAATTTCACGAAGTTATGTATCGCGAATTGAAAAACGTGCATTAACTAAGATTCTACGAGAATTTCTAAAAATAAACAAGCAAAAAGAAAGACTATAGTGTATCTTTCTTTTTATTTTTAAAGTAAGATTCAATGACTTCTAAATCACTATATGGAAGGTATTCATCGCCAATGGCCATATAGTTATCGGCTCCCTTACCAGCAATTAATATAATATCTCCTGCTTCTGCCATAGAAAGTGCATAATTGATTGCTTCTTCCCGATTTTTAATTCTTTGGTAATTTTCCTTTTTCGATAGACCAATTAGATTATCGATAATGGAATCTACCTCTTCATATCTTGGGTCATCCATTGTAAAAACAACAAAATCTGAGTTGTCTAATACAATTTTTCCCATCGGTCCACGTTTTTCGACTTCTCTACCACCTGCACTTCCAGTCACTGTAATTAATCGTTTTTCCTTGACAGAATTTAAAAATGGATAAATCTTAGAAAAAGCATCTGGCGTATGTGCATAATCTAATACAATTTTATAAGGTTGACCAAAATTTAAAAATTGTAGTCTTCCAGGTGGTGTTTGAATACTTGAAACTCTTTTTAGTAATTCTTGAAAGGAATGTCCCATAGAGGTAGCACCTAAAAGTGCCGCACATAAATTATAGATATTAAATTCACCAAGCAATGGACTTTCAATTTGATATTCCTCTCCCTGATATTTTAAAGTGATTTCTGTTTTAGAGT